>JALUZQ010000157.1 GCA_027011725.1 Sulfurimonas sp.
ATCTTGACTTATCAACAATGAAAAGACCAAACTTAGAACCAAAAAGAATTAATATTGACTTTCCTACATGGATGGTTAAAAAACTTGATGAAGAAGCTCAACACATTGGGGTAAGTCGGCAAGCCATCATTAAGACTTGGTTAGCAGATAAACTTGCTCAAAATGAACATCATAGGGTGGCTGTATAACAAAAGAAGAAATAAAAGCTAACCATTTTAAAGGCATAGAAAATTATGCCTTTAGTTCCTATTCATTGCGTTTAGATCTTCATACGCTTGAAGCACACGCGCAACTAATCCCTCTTGACCGGCACGGAGCCATTTTCTTGGGTCGTAGTATTTTTTGTTTGGTTTGTCTTCACCCTCTGGGTTTCCTATTTGAGCTTGTAGATAGTCATGGTACTTCTCTACGTAATTTTTTACGCCGTTCCATGTCGCCCACTGCGTGTCAGTGTCTATGTTCATTTTAATTACACCATAAGAGATCGCCTCTTTTATTTCAGACGGCAGTGACCCTGAACCACCGTGAAAAACAAAGTTCACAGGTTTTTCATTTGTCTTAAATTTCTCGGCTATATATTTTTGAGAATTATCGAGAATTTTAGGAGTAAGTTGCACATTTCCCGGTTTGTAAACGCCATGCACATTTCCAAATGAAGCTGCTATTGTGAAGTTTGGAGAGACTTCGCTAAGCTCTTTGTATGCAAGGGCTACCTCTTCTGGCTGAGTGTAAAGCAGTGCATTGTCGATGTTTGTATTGTCCACACCATCTTCTTCTCCACCTGTTACACCAAGTTCTATCTCGATACTCATACCGATTTTTGCCATACGCTCTAAGTATGCTTTACACACCCCGATATTCTCTTCAAGAGGTTCTTCTGAGAGGTCAAGCATATGTGATGAGAAGAGTGGTTTACCTTGTGTTTTGTAGTAACTCTCACCAGTTTCTAAAAGTGCATTTATCCATGGAAGGAGTTTCTTAGAAGCATGGTCAGTGTGTAAAATGACAGGTACACCATACGCTTCAGCCATCATATGTGTATGGATAGCTCCCGCAACCGCACCGATAATCGCCGCTTTTTCATTGTCATTGCTCAGACCTTTTCCTGCATAAAATGACGCACCACCGTTACTAAACTGAATAATCACAGGAGAGTTTGCCTTTGCAGCAGCCTCTAGTACGCCGTTAATAGAGTCAGTATTGACAACATTTACAGCAGGAATAGCAAAACCAACCTCTTTTGCATGTTCATACACTTTACGAACATCATCACCAAACAAAACACCTGGTTTAACGATATCTAAAACACCTTTACTCATAGTAAATCCCCAAAAAATTAAATTTAGCTATTATATTATATAGTTCATTTAAAAGAACTTTATGCTAAAATAAATTCAAATTACTACGTAGAAGGACCGATATGCGACTGACACTTGATGAGTACTCCAAGCATTTTAAAATGTCAAAAGAGATGATTCACTCAAAACTGCGTGCGAAAAAACTTAACTATATCATCGAGAATGGTGTGACTTACATCATTGTCACAAGAAAGTCTCTTGAGCCAAAGCACCACGAAGAGATCAAAGAAGATCAAAAAAATACTCAAAAACCGGCAGCTACAAAGCCAAAGACAACTGTTGCCATGGTTCTTTCTCTCTACCAAAAAGAGAACCAACAACTCAAAGAGAAAATAATACAACTAGAAGAGAAAATAGACAAGCTCATCGATGATAAAGAGCAGATGCTACGTGATGAGATGAATAAGATAGAAAAAGTTTACAATGCAAAAGATGAGCAACTCAAAACTATTCTTGAACTTGTCAACACAAAACTGCTCTCCCAGCAAAATCCTACTGTTCACGAAGCAGAGCCAATAGCTCCTAAAAACAAAGATGCAAAAGATGTTGAGCTTATAGATGAGATTGTCGAGCTTAAAGAGTACCTCAAAACACTCGATCTTGAACCCTACCAACGCAAAATAATCAAAAAAAGATTTTTAGCTGTTTACAACAGTGATGTACGCGTTATAAAACAAAACGGAAAACTCTACTTAAACTTCTCAAAATACGACTACAGCGACCTTCTAGAGTATTAACCCCTCCTTTTTTCATCCACTGCGTTTACAAAACAATATTTCTAAACGCAGCTCCTCTCATTTTTTACCACATATATTTTTTTCTTCATTTTATACGGTTTTTCGTGTATTATATTCATTT
>JALUZQ010000158.1 GCA_027011725.1 Sulfurimonas sp.
ATATTCAAGGTATCACATAATTAAACTTGTGCTCTATCTTCAATCTTTTGAGGCTGTTCGAGAAGTTGATGCAGTCCTTGAAAAGTTTAATTTGAGTATTGTCAAAATTCTCATCATCATATTAATGACACTGCTTATCTATCTCTTTCGAACCATTGTCTATACATTTATACAAAAAAGCTTTTCAAAAATCGAGATACTTGCACAATATTCCGACATTTTGCTCTCAAAGCTCAAAGGTGCTATAGAGTCGCTTGTCATTATCATAAATATCAACATTATTATCTATGTACTCAATGATTTTAGTAACAGTGAGCTCCTTGCAAAATCTTTTAATATCATCTATGGTGTCTATTTTACGGCTATAGTCTATATCTTTATCAATGCACTTGCAGCTATTAAGATAAATACACTTGATCCTACTCAGACTTCAGTGAAGAGCGAACTCATTAATGTTGGGCTTAAAATTGTGAATTTTCTCATTGTGATTATGGGACTTTTAATAGTCCTTTATCTCGCAGGTGTTGATTTGACGGCTGTACTCTCAGGTCTTGGTATTGGTGGTTTTGCTGTTGCGTTTGCTGCAAAAGACACCATTTCAAACTTCTTTGGAACGCTCTCTGTCCTCTTTAGTGAAGTTTTTTCTCAAGGAGACTGGATAGAGATAGACGGGCAGGAGGGTGTTGTTGTGGAGATAGGGCTTCGTGTAACAACGCTGCGTACATTTGATAACGCACTCATTGCAATTCCAAATGGAACTTTCGCTGCAAAAGAGATAAAGAACTGGAATAAAAGAAAACTGGGTCGTCGTATTAAAATGTCACTTGGTGTGAAGTATGATTCAAAAAAAGAGGATATTGTAAACGCAGTGAATGACATACGGGAGATGTTGAAAAATCATCCCGATATTGCAAGTAAAAATACAAAATATGAATATAAAAATTTTCGTCGTTCTGCAAAATTGGTCTCTAAAGAAGATCTTGAAGGGATCAAAAAGACACTTTTAGTCTATCTTGATGAGTTTGACTCTTCAAGTATAAACATTTTAGTGTACTGCTTTTCTAAGTCTGTGGAGTGGGAGGATTGGCTCAAAACAAAACAGGATGTGATGGAGAAGATAATGGATATCTTTGAGAAGAACAACCTTGAGTTTGCCTTCCCATCACTCTCTATTTATGATGAAACCAAAGGCTGTAAATAGTAAACCCACCCTTGCCACAGAGCTGCAGCGGAGATTCCCGCTGCAAAACCTGCTATGACATCATCTCCCATAACACCTATGCCCCCTTTTGCTTCTCTGTCAATTCTACCGATAATGGAAGGTTTTGTAATGTCAAAATAACGAAAAAGGACAAATGAGAGGAGAGACTGAATTAAAAAACCATTTTCAAGATGAAAAATAGCATTTGTTGCAATGGTAGTTGCTGGAGCAATACTCAGGGCAAACCACATCCCAACAAGCTCATCAATGACGATTCTTTGGTCATCATGCTTTGCACCTTTTTCTTCTTGCTCATTGATGATTTTAACAGCTATGACGGTGATAAGCAGTGCTGCTAAAAAGAGTGTCGTTGTATCAAAATAGAGTAAAATGGCCATACCAAGTGGCAGGGAGACAAGTGTTCCCATAGTTCCGGGTGCTTTTGGGGAGAGTCCACTGTAGCCTACAGTGAGAAAAAACCAGTTCATATTTTTGTTTCCTTATGTAAGAGAAGTTGTTTGATAGAGCTTCATCAGCTCAAGATAGAAATCTTTTTCAGTATGCTCTTCTAAGAGTCCTTTTACGGGAAAGGTGTCATAGTAGAGCTTTTCAACATTTTTAAAACGTTGTGGAAAGAGTTTTGAGAGTAAAAAAGCAGAGATCTCTTTACGCATTAAAACGGCCGGTGGAAGCAGTCCTGCTTCTAAAAGTTCTAAAATAGAGTCGGCATGGTAGGAAATTTGATGATGCTGTCCGTGCGGGCAGGTATTTTTACTTACAAGCGTTTTACACTCATCACAGTAGACATACTCACTTGCGACATGTATCTCGATATCTATGCCTGTTACCCTGTCGATGATAGATTTGTTTGAGTTACAGTCATAGAACATTCCAAGCCCTGCGTGGTTACGCCCAATGGTCAGTCTGTCACAACCGTAGTTCTTTGCAACAATGGCATCGATGATGATCTCATTATATCCTGCAAATATGTAACTGTTCTCAAGTGGAATAATAA
>JALUZQ010000159.1 GCA_027011725.1 Sulfurimonas sp.
ATATTGTTTAGTATGTCTTGTGTTATAGCCTCTATGCTCTTGGTCGCATCGATCTCTACAAGTTCGAGCCCCAGAAGCTTTGTTGCCTCTATAATTGCCTCTTGAATAGCTAAAAGATACTCACTCCCACGAAGCTCAATGCCATCAAGCTCTTTTTGTGAGAGTCTAAATTCAAGTTCTTCTTTTGTTAAACGCAGTAAGAAGACTTTTTGAGGGTAGATACCCTTTGTAGCAAAATTATTAAGTTCTACAAGACTTTTTTTGTCAATGTCACCTTGTATGAGTGCATAAGCAACACCGCTTACGGCACTTCTGTCTGAGATTATCATCTTGTCAAGATTTGGTTCGATTACTTCTGCTACATGTTCCGCACGGTCAGCTAAAAAGAGCAAAAATTCTGCTCTTTTACTTTTTGTTTTGGCACTAAGCACCATCTCACGAATCTCTTTGCCTATGGTAGTGCCACCCGGCTCTTTTGTGATGACTGCGTTTGAAAAGTACTTTGAAAGTGCTGCTATTTGCGTGCTTTTTCCCGCAGTGTCTATTCCTTCTATAGCAATGTACATTTACTTGCCCGCACAACCATCTCTTGAATCTCTAAAGGAATAAGATGGTCAGTTTTTCCGTTGAATTTTAACAAATTTCTTACGATAGAAGAGCTCACAAAAGCGTGTTTGAGTGTCGGCATCAAGTAAACCGTCTCTATGGTCTCATCGAGAGAGTTGTTCAAGTAGCCGAGTTGGAGTTCATACTCAAAATCACTCACAGCACGAAGCCCTCGTATAAGTACGCCCGCACCATGTTCATGAGCGAGTTCTATTGTAAGGTTGTTAAAACCTACTACGCGTACATTTTCTAGTTTGAGTGTCGCAAGACGTGCCATCTGGATTCTGTCATCAAGATCGAACATAGGATTTTTGTCTTTTGATTCTGCTACGGCTACTATCACCTCATCAAAAAGCTTTCCTGCTCTTTCAATAATGTCAAAATGCCCGTTGGTAATAGGGTCAAATGTTCCCGGATATAGTGCTATTTTACGACTCTTCACTCTGCCACCTTTTATATAAACTGTTTTCTATGCCAAGCAGGTCAAACCACTTGCCTATAACGAAATTTTCCATCTCATCAAGTGTTTGCTGCTCGGAGTAGTATGCCATCACAGGAGGGGCGATGATGATGCCGAGGCTTGCAAGTTTATGCATATTTTCCAGAGCAATGGCAGAAAATGGCATCTCACGAGGGGCTAAGATGAGCTTTTTTTGCTCTTTTATCATCACTGCTGCACAGCGTGTCGTGAGGTTATCGGCAATGCCGCAGGCTATTTTTGCCAAAGTGTTCATAGAACAAGGCGCTATGATCATGGCATCAACACCAAATGAGCCAGAAGCAATGGAAGCTGAGATGTCATCATTGTCATGGAGTTCTACCTTTTGCATCTCTTTTGCAAGCACTGTTTTGGAGTTTTGTGACATGATAAAGTGCTTTTCAACCGACGCTGGGAGTAATTCTATTACTTTTAGTCCGAGGTTTACACCGCTTGCACCGCTTGTTGCCACGACAATTTTTTGTTTTTTCATCTTACCTCTGCTCTGTTTTTTCCAGTCACTATGACTTTTATGCGTTTGCCTTCTTGGTTTAAGACCTCTATGGTGCTTCCAAGTTTACCGTTTTGCAGTGCTTTTGCTGAGAAGCTAATCTCAATATTTGCATCATTTATAAAGATGTTGACTCTCTCTCCTCGTCTGACAAGGTCAAGCTCTGAAACATCTCGCATCGTTATAACGTGCCCACTTCGTATGTAGTGTCTGCTTTGGTATCTGTGTTTGTAGATATCTTGCAGAGGCATCGCTCTAAATTTATCTAACATTATACTGTTTTTTTGACAATTTTTACTCTCTAAGGGAGTCCCTTTGCGTATATCGTGCTTTGCTTTATAAATAGTAACATCAGCAATAATAGTGTAATGAAAAAATATCTTTTGTCTTCTTGGTGTTTTAATGTAGAGCGTACCATGACTGCGTAAATAGGAGTTTTTCTCAAAATGGACAGTAAACTCTTGTGGCAGATGCTCCATATAGACATTAGGATGAACTTCTATGGATTTTATAGTGATAGAGTTGTATTTTGATTTGTAGAGATGGGCAATTTTTTCTTTAAAGGGTGTTGTATCTATAGGACTGCGTTTAGTAAACTGTACATAACCTCTGTGTTTGGA
>JALUZQ010000160.1 GCA_027011725.1 Sulfurimonas sp.
GTATAATTCACTCTAAATAACACTTAAAAAAAGGTCTTTTTCTATGAAAAAACTTCTCTTACTTCTTGCGTTACTCTCGTGTGCTTTTGCGGCAGAAAATGGTTCATACATCGGTGTGGGAACCGGATACAGTATGCTAAAGGTTGATTATCCACAAAATGCAAAGAATGAAAACAGTGACGGAATGTTGGGAACATTTGCGCTTGGGTATAAGTATAACGCACATAGTCGTATCTATGCTGAGGGGATGTTTAGAGACAGCTCTAACGGCTACCCTACAGCTGGGAGTATTTCACTCGCATATGATTTTTTAGTGCCGATGGATAATATTCTTTCTCTTTACGTTGGGCCGGTAGTGGGATACACGAATTATAACTCAAATGATATTGGTGAGGGGAGTGCCCATTATGGTGTTGAAATAGGTGCTGTTTTTGCGCTTAATAAAACTGTAGAACTTGAAGCAGGGTACCGTTTACTCAAAGAGTCCGTATCCAATACGACAGCCAACACAACATACTCTGCAAGCCGTTCACAAGCTCTCATGGTACAGTTTAACTTCTACTTTGAGAGTGAAAAATACTTCAAATACGATAACTAAAAGAGCAGACTTTTGGCAAAAAGAATTTTTATAACAGCGACCAATACAGATATAGGCAAGACGTACACTACTTTGAAAATGCTGCGCTATTATGCTGCGCAGGGTTTGCGTGTGGGTGTAATCAAGCCTGTTGAGACGGGTGTCGTGGATGGTGTTTACCCTGATGGAGAGCAGCTTTTGGCTACTTTAAAAGAGCTAAACGCAGCGTGTAGTGATATGCGTGTTGAAGATGTCGTTCCCATATCTTATGAGCTTCCTGCTGCGCCATATATCGCTTCTGGTGGTGCAATGCTTGATTTTGATCTACTTACATCTGCCATAGAGAAGATGGAAGAGCGTTGTGATGTTCTGCTCATTGAAGGTGCCGGCGGATTGATGGTACCGGTGGATTATAGCTTTATGATGATAGATCTTATAAGTTTCTTGAATGCCTCAGCTTTGCTTGTGACTCACTGCGCACTTGGCTGCATAAACGACACGCTGCTGAGTCTGCAGGCGTTAGAGCAAAAGAACATTAATTCGGTGCTTGCGTTTAACTGTCGTGACAATGATGCTGAATTTGCAAAAATAAGTGAGCCTTACTTCATTAAAAAAAGACAAGACGTTTTAAAAGTTGCAGATGACATTGACACAATTTGTGATGTCTTGTATAATCTCTAAAATATTTGATAGGATTGTGAGATGCAGCATTTAATTCGTACAGATGACTTTAGTGTAGAAGAGATAGAAGCGCTTTTAGCCGATGCGAAACGCTTCAGTGACGGCAGATTTGAGCGAATTTTGCAAGATAAAATCATCATCACACTCTTTTTTGAAAACTCTACCCGAACAAAAAGTTCTTTTGAGATTGCAGCAAAGCGTCTCGGTGCGGAGATAGTCCATCTTGATGTTGCAAAAAGCTCGACAAAAAAAGGTGAAACACTCGTAGATACTGCAATGAATCTTGATGCAATGGGTCCTCATGCCATTGTTGTACGTCATCAAAACGCAGGTGTACCGAAAATACTCTCAAAACATACAAAAGCGAGCATCGTAAACGCAGGAGATGGTGCCCATGCTCATCCCTCTCAAGCACTTTTAGACCTTTACACGCTTAAAGAGCATTTTAGAGATGTGAAGGGGAAAAAAATTGCCATTGTAGGAGATATTAAAAACTCACGTGTGGCAAACTCTAACATAGAACTTTTAACGCGCTTTGGCATGGAGGTCATTCTTGTTGCCCCACCTCATTTTTTACCAAAGACATCGCTGCGTTTCACACACTATCTTGAAGATATCATAGATGAAGTCGATGCCATTATGAGTCTGCGTACACAAACAGAGCGCCACTCTTCTCAGAGTTACGCTTCACTCAAAGATTATGCGAGTGACTTTTGCATCACTGAAGAGCTTGTTGGAGAGAGAGATATTATTTTACTCCATCCTGGTCCGGTGCACAGAAATATAGATATTTCAGATGCAATGCTTGAAGATGAACGCTGTAAGGTACTAGAGCAGGTTAGTAACGGTGTCAATATGCGAATGGCTATTTTGAAAAAGCTGATCGGCTAAACGAGTCAGATGGGCTTTGAGACGATGAATGCTCTTGGAAAAAAACGAGAGCCCTTTTTAT
>JALUZQ010000161.1 GCA_027011725.1 Sulfurimonas sp.
ATATTAATGAGCACTACACTTTGCAAAACTCTTCTGATGTCAATATTACGCTTAAAGGAGTAAGCTTTAAGGGTGAGGGTGACATACTGGCTCCAGAAAAACTGACAACTCGCATAAAAACCATGCGCTTTGAAGCGGCACAAAAAGAAACGCGTGCAAAACTTCTTCTAAAAGATTTTCAAACGACAAATGATTTTGTTTCTTGGAGTGATTATGAGAGCACAGCTGCGTTTGAGAAGATGGAGTTTGTCATAGTAGGCACACAAGATGATGTGAACATCTCTGTAGATGGGCTCAAAACTACTTCAAACGCAGCTACAAAGCATGAACGTGTAGCAATGAGTTCAAAAACAAGTCTCAAGAGCTTGCGTATTGTCTCAAAACAGCTGAGTGTTGCAGCGACAAACTTTAAGGAAGATGTTAGTGTAAGCGATATTGCACTGCAACCATTTGAGCGTTTAAGCAGACGTATGATGGAGGCGACAAACACAAATATGATGGCACAGCAACAAGCGATGCAAGAAGATATGCTGACACTGCTTAGTGAAGGTCTAAAAATCAAAATAGATGAACTCTCACTTGGCAATTTAACACTCAATAACACGCAAAAGCTTGGAGGCTTGCAAGTGAAACTGCATCTTAATGTCAAAAAAGATGCAGACCTGCAAAAGAAACTGCAGCAATCACCACTTTTACTTTTAACAAATATGGATATGGACTCAAAAATAAAACTCTCAGAACCATTTTATAATCTACTGTTGCAAAACTCTCCAATGGCACAGCAGATCACTGCGTATGCAAAAAAAGAGGGTGATGATGTGGTATTTGACATCACTTTTCATGATGCAAAACTAGAAGTAAACGGAAAGACACTCAAGTAACTATGCGACTCTTCTTTCTCTCTCTTTTTACAGCTGCGTTTTTACACGCAGCAACACTGCATCTAGCAACCTCTTCAAACCCTGCACGGCTGAATCCTCTGCTTGCTACCGACTCTTCATCGTCAGAGATAACAGGGTTTATATTTAACGGGCTTGTGAAGTATGATAAAGACTCCAAAGAGATCATAGGGGATTTGGCAGAGTCTTTTTACTTTAAAAACCCTACGACACTCATTTTTAAACTGCATAAAAATGTGAAGTGGCATGACGGGAAAAATTTTACAGCTGCAGATGTACTCTTTTCCTACAAAACATTGACTTCTGATAAAATTGCATCTCCTTACAGCGCAGGATTTCGTTTTGTAAAAGATGTCAAAGCACTTGATGACTACACGGTCGAGGTGGACTACAAAGAGCCGTACTTTAAAGCTTTGGAGACATGGATGATGGGAATGCTGCCAAAACATCTGCTTCAAGATGAAGAAGATTTGATGACTTCAAGTTTTAACACCCATCCAGTCGGTACAGGCCCTTACAGACTCACACAGCTTGAACTTTCCAAAAATATAGAACTCACTGCGTTTGATGACTACTTTGAGGGACGATCGAAGATAGATAAAATCTCTTTTCACGTCATACCTGATCCGATGACACGTCTTTTGATGCTCAAAAATGCACAGCTTGACATTGGGAGCATTGAGCCGCTTGTAATGCAGCGACAACTCGGAGCCGATTTTTTCAAAAAGTTTAATATTTATGAAAAAATCTCACTCTCCTACACCTACTTGGGTTTTAATCTGCGCCGTAAGAAATTTCAAGACCCACGTGTGCGTGAAGCACTCTCTTTGGCCATTGACAGACAAGAGATAGTAGATATTCTATTCTTTAAACACGCGAAGGTCTGCACAGGTCCTTTTTTACCCGGAACAAAAGCCTTTAATAAAGATGTAAAAGCGCCAAAGCAGAACATCCAAAAAGCAAAAGCACTCCTTAAAGCCGCAGGATATGATGCAAACCACCCTTTTGCGTTTGAAATAGTCACTTCAAACGCAAGCTCCATTAGACCGTATGCGGCTGAGATACTGCAGTATCAGCTGCAAAAAGCGGGCGTTGTTGTGAAACTGCGAGTAATGGAGTGGCAGGCATTTTTAAATATGGTGGTCTTTCCGCATAAATTCGATGCGGTACTTTTAGGCTGGGGACTCTCGCCGACACCTGATCCGTATATATTTTGGCACAGCGACAGTGATAAGCCCGGTGGATTTAATCTTGTCGGGTACCACAACAAAAAGCTTGACCGCCTCATAGAAAAATCGCAAAAAGTTGTAAATAGCGAAAAGCTTGGAAAAATGTGGCAAGAGATGTTTCAAATGATAACGGAGGATAACCCTTACCTCTTTTTATATATTCCAAACTCCATCACGGCTGTGAATAAAAAGATAAAACATATAGAACCCGCCCTTGGCGGTATATGGCATAACTACATTACTTGGGAAAAAGATTGATGATAATACTTTTTGATTTAGACGGAACGCTTATTGACTCGACAGAGGCGATTTTGGAGAGTTTTCATAACTCTTTTGATGTGCATAACTATCCGCATGCGGACGATGAAGCTATAAAAGCACTAATAGGGCATCCCCTTGATGTGATGTATAGAGCCCTTGGGGTTGAAGAGGAGAGAGTGTGGGATTTTGTAACGACCTATAAGGAGCATTATAGAGAGATATCAACACAAAAGACAGTACTGCTTGAGAATGCAAAAGAGGCGGTTGAAGCTGCAAAAGAGTTTGCGACTTTGGGGATAGTGACGACAAAAACAGGAAAATACTCACGCATTTTAATGGAACACTTTGGCTTGATGGATAAATTCGATGTGCTTATAGGAAGAGAAGATGTCACAGAGCCAAAACCACATGCAGAGCCCATTTTAAAGGCCTTAGAACGCTTAGACGCAAAGCATAGAAATGTATGGATGATAGGTGATACAACGATGGATCTTATTGCTGCAAAAAATGCAGGTATCAATGCTATTGGAGTCGTGAGCGGTTATGACAGGGAAGAAGAACTCTGCAAAGAGTGTGATATTGTATTACGTGATTCTTTAGATGCCGTTTCATATCTCAAAGGTATAGAAACTTCACACTCTTAACTTACAGACCTTCCTTAGTTATATCATCAAGCTATATTTAAGTGCCAGTTGCCTAAAATACAAGCAAATAGACTTGATAGAAAATATTTAAAGTTTCTTGAAAAATTGAAGGAGAATTTATGCTAGAAATTAGATGGCATAGCCGCGCGGGTCAAGGTGCTGTTACTGGTGCTAAGGGGTTGGCAGATGTTATTTCAACAACTGGTAAAGATGTTCAAGCATTTGCATTTTACGGATCTGCGAAGCGTGGAGCTGCGATGACTGCATATAATCGTGTTGATGATAAACCAATCATGAATCATGAAAAATATATGGAGCCTGATTATGTATTTGTAATCGATCCGGCTTTAGTTTACACTACTGATGTGACTATCAACGCGAAAGAAAATACAGTTTTCATTATTACTACACATATGAGTAGAGAAGAACTAGTGGCATCTCAGCCAAAACTTGAGGGAAAAGAAGTACATACTGTTGACTGTATTAAGATTGCTCAAGAGACTATTGGACGTGCGATTCCAAATACACCAATGCTTGGTGCATTTATGAAAATATCGGGAATGTACGAAATAGAATTTTTTAAAGATAGTATGAAAAGAATTCTTGCAAAATTACCTCAAAAGATCGTTGATGCAAATATGCTTGCAATTCAACGTGCATATGACGAAGTGAAATAAGGAGCTGATGATGGCAAATACAGGTTGGGACGAATTTGAAATCGGAGCTATGCTTCGTACTTTTGAGGGTGAAGCAGGGAATATTGCGCAAACTCTTCAAGAAGATCGTAATTACACAGAGAACAGCTCATTTCGCGCGAGTGTTGCGGACTGGAGAATAGAAAAACCGGTTTTCAACAAAGATTATTGTATAGATTGTCAATTTTGCTGGGTTTATTGTCCAGATATTTCAATCATTTCAAGAGACAAAAAGATGATAGGTATAGATATGGATCACTGTAAAGGGTGTGGTATCTGTGTAGAGGTTTGTCCAACAAATCCAAAATCACTTTTAATGTTTCCAGAACAAGCAGATGAAGAGAGTGTTATTGCTCAATGGCCGAGCAAAGAAGAGAAGGAGAAATAGATGGCATTTGATAAAATGGAATTAAGAGATATCGAGGTATGGGACGGTAACTTCGCAGCTGCACAAGCTTTAAGACAGTGTCAAATTGACGTTGTTTCTGCATACCCGATTACTCCTTCAACTCCTATTGTTGAGGGGTACGCAAAGTTTCTAGCAGATGGTTATGTTGAGGGTGAGTTTGTAATGGTTGAGTCTGAGCATGCTGCAATGTCAGGATGTATCGGTGCTTCTGCTGCTGGTGGACGTGTTGCGACTGCAACTTCTTCACAAGGTTTTGCACTAATGGTTGAGACACTGTACCAAGCTTCTGGTATGCGTCTTCCAATCGTTCTAAACGTTGTAAACCGTGCACTTGCTGCACCACTTAACGTAAATGGTGACCACTCAGATATGTACCTTGGACGTGACTCTGGTTGGATCCAACTGGATGCATACTCTCCACAAGAAGCGTATGATTTGAACTTCATTGCATTCCGTGTTGCAGAAGATCATGATGTTAGACTTCCATGTATGGTACACCAAGATGGTTTTATGACATCGCATACTGCACAGGGTGTACATACGATGGATGATGATACAGCGTATGGCTTTGTAGGTGATTTTAAACCTATGAATGACATGCTTGACTTTGAACACCCTGTAACACATGGTGTACAGACGGAAGAAGATTGGCATTTTGAGCATAAAGCACGTCAACATAATGACCTTATGACAAAAGTTATGCCAAAAATTCAAGCTGCGTTTGATGACTTTGAAAAACTTACAGGTCGTAAATACAACATTGTTGAAAAGTATGATATGGATGATGCTGATGTAGCTGTTGTTTGTATGGGTACTTCTGTTGAGACTGCTCGTGAAGTGGCTTTAGAGATGAGAGAAAAAGGAATTAAAGCAGGAGTAGTTGGACTACGTGTTGTTAGACCTTTCCCATTCTTTGAAATTCAAGAAGCACTTAAAGATGTAAAAGCAATTGCTGCGCTTGACCGTTCATCTCCAAATGGAGCTCCGGGTATGCTTTTTAATGAAATTGCAGGTGCACTCTTCAATACAGATACAAAAGCATTGCTTTCTGGTTATGTATATGGTCTTGGTGGACGTGATTTAACGAAAAAACATCTTACAGATCTTTACACTGAACTTCAAGCTAATGTTGATGCAGGAAAAGTATTGACTCCACTACAACAATTTATCGGTGTTCGTGGACCGAAATTAGCATTTTTATAGGAAATTATTATGAGCGAAATGAAAAAAATTAAAAACTTAAAAGAGTTTTCGACATCGGCAGATAGATTTGAGGGTGCAAACCTTCTTTGCCCTGGTTGTGCTCACTCTATCATCGTTCGTGAGGTTTTAAACGCAACGAATGATGATTTGGTACTTTCAGCATCTACAGGATGTCTTGAAGTTTGTACTGCAGTGTATCCGTACACATCATGGGATGCTTCGTGGATTCACATCGGTTTTGAAAATGGTTCTACTGCAGTTGCAGGTGCGGAGGCAATGTACAAAGCACTCAAAACAAAAGGTCGTTTGAAGCAACCTGACCGTAATCCTAAGTTCGTCTCTTTTGCAGGTGACGGTGCTTCATATGATATCGGTTTTCAGTGGATCTCTGGTTGTATGGAACGTGGACATAACATTATGCACGTTGTTCTAGACAATGAAGTCTATGCAAATACCGGTGGACAACGTTCATCTTCAACACCTATTGGTTCATCTGCAACTACATCACCTGCTGGTCGTGTATCTTACGGTGAGAAGAAAAACAAAAAAGACATGGTAGCTATTATGGCTAGTCATGGTATTCCATACTCTGCACAAGTTGCTCCAAATAAGTGGAAAGATATGGTGAAAAAGATCCAACACGGTATGGAAGTAGATGGTCCTGTATTTATTAATGCGGTTTCTCCTTGTACGACTGAGTGGAAATTTGACCCGAAAGATACTATGCTCTTAACTGATCTTGCAACAGATTCATTAGTTTTCCCACTCTATGAAATCATCGACGGGCATGAGTTAAACATTACTTACCGTCCTAAAAATGTTGTTCCTGTTGAAGAGTATCTTGCTGCACAAGGACGTTTTAAACACCTTTTCAAAGATGAGTATAAATACTTGATCAAAGAATGGCAAGAGCGTGTTGATGCGAACTGGGCTTACTTAAACAGAAGAGAAGAAGCAAGAGTATAATCTTTTTTCTCTTAAGGAGTAAGGCGAATGCCTTTCTCCTCTTACAAATCTTTCATTAAACTCCTTTTTCAAAACCTTTTATAATAAAACTTTCTTGATATGTATTAAGTTCCTGAGAGGGTAGATTTTGTTACAATCTATGCTATGAAAATATTCTTTCTTATTGTACTTACCTTTTCAACACTTTTACAAGCATATGATATTGACGAGATGCTTGATCTGTATCGTAAAAGCAGTGATTTATCCCAGAAGACAAAGAACGAATCTCTTGGACATTTAACAGTATATACCCGTGATGATATTGAGAGGATGCAGGCACATACTTTAGGTGAGCTTCTCAATTCTTTACGATCATTTCGTTACAAAGAGAATATGCTTGGACTTCCTGATGTTTTACATACTGATCCTTCACTCTATGCAAGTGATACCGTTAAAATTTTTATAAATGACCATGAAATCACCTCTGCATTTGCAGGGAGTGGCTTGTTCATTTATGGAAATATCGAACTGGGCTTTGTCGACCATGTGGAAATCTATGAGGGGAGTACCTCTACGGCTGTAAATTCTGAACCTGCTATTGTGACTATTAAGTTGTACTCAAAAGATCCAGAACGTGAAGATGGTACACATCTGCAAGGGTATGCAGGATCAAGAGGCACAAATCATGAGAATGTATCTTATTCGCACGCTTCAGAAGATCTCAAATACTATATGTATGCCAGTCGTACCGATGCAAGAAGAGTACATTACACCCATCAAGATCATGACCTCTCACGGGATAATGAACAAAAACATGCTTTGATGACACTCAGCTATAAAAAAGTCACAGTTGAGGCAGAATACATAGACCATAAAACAGACCCTTTTCTCTCTTTAAGTATGTTCGCTACACCAAATGATGGTGATATGAGCTATCAATTAAAGCGTGTGAGTTCTACTATGAGTTTTTTGGATGATGATTCTTTAAAATTTTCTCTCTCATTTATTAGAATTAATGAACATCTAAATCTGAACATGGACGGAACACGTTGGACAAGCGATCCTTTAGATCTGATACTTGTGACACATGATAGTTTGGTATCTGACAGCATTGATGATATTTATAACGCAAAAATAGAGAAGAAAATACTCTATAAGGGCAATAGCTTTTTAATTGGTGCTAATTATGTAAAAAAATCGCTACACGATACGAAAGCGTACAATAATGGCGAACTCGACACTCAACCGACTTTTGTAAATAATTCCATCGTTGGACTATATATGCAAGATGATTTTGCCATAAGTGAAAATCAAATTATTACCGCTTCAATAAAGCAAAATCAATACTATAGTAAATCAAACAGAGCGGAGCGTAACTTTCAGACCTTTCAAACACGTTTAGGATACATTGCAGCTTCAAAGAAGAGCAGTTTTAAGGTTTTTGCTTCTACTATGGAGGTGCCGACTGAACAGTATGCCTTGGCCTTTTCAAGAACAAACGAGATTGAGCTACTGCGTTTAGTAGATATATCTGCTGCGTTTACAAGACATATAAACGCAGCGACATTGGGTTTTTGTGTAGAATACTTACAAAATGAAAACCCGAAA
>JALUZQ010000162.1 GCA_027011725.1 Sulfurimonas sp.
AATCATTACTGCGTTGCTCTTTATTCGTAATGCTCTTAAAATAGAACATCTTCACAAAGAGGTAAATCGCAACGATAGAAAGTGTTGTCAGGAGTGACCATTGCCAAAACATAAACAGCTACCCTTAGTCGATTTCTATTTTAGCGACTCTGTTTACATGACGTCCACCGTCAAATGAGCCTGCAAGCCATGCATCTATAATAGACTCTGCTACACCTTTTCCGACGATACGCTCTCCATAACAGAGAATATTTGCATCATTATGTCCACGTGCAACAGTTGCAGTATATGCATCATGGCAGAGTGCCGCACGGATACCGTGATGCTTATTTGCTGCCATACTCATACCTATGCCGCTTCCACATATAAGAATCCCTTGACTTCCTTCGTCTTCAAGTACGGAAGTAGCTACTTTGTGCGCATAGTCAGGGTAATCCACTCTATCTTTAGAGTATGGCCCTAGGTCTATGACTTCATGCCCTTTTGTTTTTAAAAGTTCAACAGTCCAGTCTTTTAACTCGATTCCCGCGTGATCAGTTCCTATGTAAAATTTCATTTTAAATTGCTCCTTTTAAGATAGTAGTAAACGTATTATAAATTGTACAGGCATAAAAAGCAGATACTCATTTAAAGGTGTCATCAAAATGACAAGCACAATAATCATGCCATATCTGTCATACTTGTAGTAAAACTCTGCTATAGAGTTGATTTTGTATTTTAACGCAAGATGCATTAAAAAATGTCCTCCATCAAACTGTGGAATAGGAAGCAGGTTAAATACTCCAAGAACCACGTTGATGATGAGTAGTTGATACACAAAGATATATGTAAAGATATAAAACATAGAATCAGCAGTCGTTGGCGTACTCATAGCCGTAAGCCCAATAGCTGCAAAAGCACCAAGTGTAAAGTTGTAGACTATACCTGCTAAATCAACCTGCATGGCAGCATTGTATCCACCACGGCTGATTACTTTGTACATATCTATAGGAACAGGTTTTGCCCATCCAAATAAAAATCCACCTGACGTACCTAAGAGCAGGGGGATAAAATAGAGCATAGCAGGAACAATAATAGTTCCAACTAAGTCAATATGTACTAAAGGGTTGATAGTCAAACGACCTGCATTTTTGGCAGTGTCATCGCCATACATATGTGCAACCCAACCGTGCATGATCTCATGTCCGATGATAGCTATTGCAAGTGCTAGAACAGCAGCTACGATTTTTATAATATCAAGTAATTCCATAGTACTCTTTGTCTTGTTTTTCTCTCTCTTTTATCGCCTTGTCAAGGTAAGGAGATTTTTCCAGTTGTGCAGGTGTTTTTCCTATTCTATCCCATCTTATTTCCCAGTTTTTATCTATAGAGAAGTAGATGAACCAAGGTGTACCCTCGATGTTTTCATAAGGAACCGGCCCCCAAAAACGGCTGTCATTTGAGTGGTCACGGTTGTCTCCCATCATAAAATAGCGATCTTTTGGAACTTTTACAGGATTAAAAAAGAAAATAGGCATAGGATTACGCCCATCATCTATGATCTTTGGATCATGATGGATACCCGGGTGTTGTTTCATATAAGGATTTTTGACCCAAAGTTTCCCATCGTAAACTACTATTTCATACTCTTTATAGTGTTCTTTAATCCACTCATCACCTTCTTTGAAGTGAAGGAATAAGTTTTTATTGGCTACAAAAAGTTCATCACCTGGAAGTGCAACACAGCGTTTTACAAAATGCTGTTTGATGTTTCCAGGATATCTAAAAATTACGATGTCACCATGTTTTGGTGTATCTCCATCGACAATTTTGAGTGATTTACTCCATGGAATGATGGGAATCTCTAAAAATGGAATGTACGGCATAGGAATACCGTATGCAAATTTTTTAGCAAAAAGGTGGTCTCCTATGAGAAGTGAGTCTTTCATACTTCCACTTGGTATTCTAAAGGCTTGAGCAACAAAAAAGATGACAAAAAGAACGATGACAATCGTCCCTGTCCATGAGTTTGAAAATTTATATGCTTTATGTAAAAAGTTTTTCATATATTTATGCTTCTGCTTTCTTAGCTGCGTTTAGTTTTGCAGCTTTGAGTGTATTGCTCATCAGCATTGCAATGGTCATTGGGCCTACACCGCCTGGAACAGGCGTAATATACGAGCATTTTTTGCTGACATTTTCAAAATCAACATCACCGACGAGTTTACCATTCTCGGCTCTGTTGATACCAATGTCTACGATGATAGCACCATCTTTTACCATATCTTCTTTTATAAGGTTTATGACACCGACACCTACTAAGATGATGTCTGCGTTTAGTGTGTGTTTTTTCAAGTCATCTGTAAATATATGACACACTTCAACGGTTGCATCTGCGTTTAAAAGCAGAGACGCCATAGGTTTACCTACAATGTTTGAAGCACCGACTACACAACAGTTTTTTCCTTTTACATCTATGTTGTACTCTGCTAAAAGCTCCATAACACCAAGCGGAGTACATGGCACAAAACCATCTAAATTTGTCACCAAACGCCCTACATTATACGGATGAAAACCATCTACATCTTTTGCAGGGTCTACAAGTTCTAAGATCTTTGTTGTATCTATATGTGCAGGAAGTGGAAGCTGTACTAAAATACCGTCGATGTTAGGGTTTTGATTCATCATCATGATGGTATTTTCAATCGCCTCTTGAGAGATATCTTCTGGCATTTCGTGAGAGACCGAGTAAAATCCCATTCTGTCACACGCTTTTTTCTTCATACTGACATACGCAGCACTTGCCGGGTCTTGCCCAACTAAAATTACTGCTAAACCCGGTGTTACATCCACTTCTTCTTTAAGCTTTATAACCTCTTTTACAACATTGTCTTCAATTTTTTTTGCAAGTGCTTTACCGTCAAGAATCTGCATTTAAACCTCATAAATTATTTTTTTGTTATTATACTCTTTTAAAATAATAATAGGCTAATAATGCGATATATACTTTTTTTACTCCTTCCTTTTCTCCTTTTTGCCAGCAGTGACTTTATTACTCCGATGGAGTACGCATCCCAACTTTATAAAAATCCCAGAGGAATAGGATGTCAAGAGTGTCACGGCGACAAGGGGGAGGGTAAACTCATAGCAACCTACATACATAAAAACAAAAAAAAGAGTTTTCGTGGTCCTCAAATAAACAATGTTCCTTTTTTAGAGTTCTATAAAACTCTAAACAGACGTACAAAGGGTATGCCGCGCTACTTTTTAACAGATCAGGAGATCAAAGCTCTCTATTTGTATCTGCATCCAAAAAAGGAAGAGAATGCTCAGTGAAATACAAAAAGCGTATGATGCCAGAGACCTTGAGGCACTCGATGCTCTTGCAAAACCAACGCTAAGAAAACTCAACAAACGCAGTGACTTTCGTTCTGTGCTTATGCTCTCATGCAACAACATAAAACATCTCTCAAAAATAGAGTCACTCTCAGCTGAGTGTATCATCTTAAATCTTGAAGATGGAGTAAGTAAAGAGGAGAAACCTTTTGCACTTGTTCTTGCTGCTATTTTTATAGCAAAAACCAAAGAGAGTTCTAAAAAACTTGTTGTTCGTGTCAATGCACTCGATGAAGGCGGCTATGAAGAGATAACCTATCTGAACCGTTTTATGCCCGATGCCATTCGTGTGCCAAAGATAGAGAATAAACAAGAGGTCATTAGTGTGCTTGCTCTGCTTAATGAAGAAATAGAACTGCACCTATCCATAGAGACAGCACAGGCATGGCATAACCTCCAAATGCTTGCAGTAAACAGACGTGTTAGTGCTTTTTACTTAGGAGCACTTGACCTGTTTGCAGATATGGGGCTTCCGCAATCATTAATAGAGTTGGACAACCCCTCTATGCACTATATACTCTCTCATTTTCTCATTACTACAAGAGCTATGAGAGTAAAACCTGTTTCATTTGTATTTCAAGAGTATAAAGATTTAGATACTTTTAAAAAATGGCTTGAGCTTGAGCGAAAAATGGGCTACGATGCAAAAGGGTGCATATCTCCAAAGCAGGTAGAATTGGTCAATGAGCTCTTTGTTGATAAAGAAAAAGAGCATAAACGTGCGCAGACCATAGTAAAACTCTTTGAGATGCATAGAGATGAGGGCATAACAGGTTTTGTGGATGAAGAGTACGGGTTTATTGATGAGCCGATTTATAAGGGAGCTTTGAATACTTTAGCAAAAGAATAATAGAGAACACTCAAGGTGTTCTCTAGATATATCGGGCACCACGTCCCGATATAAGTGAAATTTAAAATCGAAAGAAAGAAGAAATTAGACTAGAATTTATAGTCTAGTTGTAACCATGCTTTTGTTACATCATTTGTGTAACCAGCGACTTTACCTTTTGAATATGAAGCAAATTTTGCAAGACCTTTAAGATTTTTGAAACCTGGAATTGCATTAACATATACTGCATCTATTTCTGTACCTAGATCATCCTCACCACCCATTTTTTCAGCTGCTGAGAAAGAGTGATATACTGCAAGAACTTTTCCAAAGCCTTTCGCTTTGTATCCAACACGGATATTTGCATCTTGCAAACCACCAGCTGGCGTATTTAAGAATTTATCTGCCCAACCGTTAAATTTATGACCAGTTGCAAGTGGAGTTGTAAATGCTGTTTTACCATCTGTTCCATTTGTACCACTAAGTACCTCATAATTAGCACCTGCCAAGATACCAGAGATGTTCGCACCTAAGTCTAAGTTTAAGTAGTTTGCATCAGCTTTTGGTTTAGCTGCACTTCCTGTTTGAAGAGAAGCATCTTTTTGAACTGCATACTCTGCACGGTATGAAAGTTTTGCACCTGCATTAACCTTACCAGTTAACGCTAAACCATAAGTGTCATGAATTGAACTTAAAAGGTAACCATAACCAGTCACACTTAATTCATCCATTACTTTATAGTTTGCATGGAGTAAAACAGAGTTTGTGTCTGTAGTCGTTGTACCACTAACACCTGCAAAACCATATACATAAGCAGCTAATAGGCTTAAATTTTCCACAGAACTGTTTGCTGCATAAACAGTATCATATGAACGTTCCATTTGTCTCCAACCAACTGTACCAATAAAACGTTGGTTGTCAAGATTTACTTGAGAACGACCAACATGTAAAGCTGTTTTTCCCATTGTATAATCAACAGAAGCTTCTGAAAGCATTGCACCTTGTGGATCTAAGATCTTGTCATATGCAACATTTCCTTTTGTATTCGCAGGAGCATAGTCTGTATATCCAAAGTTATTTACACCTTGAAGACCGATTGTAGCTGTTAAGCCATCAACTTCTAAAAGTCCACCACTTACTACTAAGTGTGTACGAGCAGTAAATGCATTCGCTTTGTCTTTTCCATTGCTTTTTACATTAGCATACTCATAACGAGGGCGAATCTGACCTTTTACTTTTACGTCATTTAAGATATTTACGCCATCATTCGCACTAGCACTAACAGATAAACCACCAACCATTAATGGCACTGCCGCCATTGATAATAACAATCTTTTCATATGTATCCTTTTTTATTTAAGTCACATAAATTATATCTTAATAAATTATTTTTATTATTGATATAAGTCAATATTTAAGATTATTCTACTTTTTCAGCAACTGGGGTGATCGGTTCTCCACGTTCTTCTTCTATTTTGGCACGTTGCTCTGCCATTTTTACTCTGATTTCATCAATGATAAACTGTGGAACATCTTCATCTTTAAGCCACTTTACTTCATCAAGATGACCGCCATACTCTGCACCCATCTCTTCTATTTTGTGCTCATACTCATCAAGATCAAAGCAGATCTCTTTTCGTACATCACTCTCATCAGTTGCATCTTCTATTTCTATGAACCATTTTCCTGTTTCATCTATTTTAATAGTTGAAGTAAAAACAACACCCATTATTTTACTCCTGTAGAGTTACTTAAGTCTTTTGCAAACTCTTGGAGTTGAGAATCTTTTTTCTTTAAATCTCCATGATAAACAACACGGTCAATATCAACATCTTCTTCATTTAAAACAGTTGGAACGGCATCAGATTCATTGATGACTTTGATGTTTGCATCAAGTTCATCTTCAGAGTAGGCCATCTGCATATCAGCAGCTATTACGTGGGGAATAGCTTCGATGATTTTGAGCTTTCCTAGTTCTTCACTAACATCTTCACCCTCAATTGTAACTATCACACGACCTTTTTCATCATGCAAATGGTAATCACACGCTTCACAGTTTTTTAAACTCTCAACGACTTCATCTAAAAACTTTGGCATTGTCTGTACAACTATACTTGATATATTCATCTTTTTTTCCTTTTATTCGTAAATTACTTTTCTTATTTTCTCACCGTTTTGGGCACGCATTTTATCATATAACCTTTGATACTTGAGCTTTGTTTCGTAAGAAATTGGAGTTCTGAGTGATTTATACTCAACTAACTTACCTTTTTTATACACACCCGAGACTATGGCTTCAACCCAGTAAAAACCTTTATCTTTACGGAGATTTTTAACTATTCCTACCCACTGCTTACCAGATTTAATGGTACTCCACAGATCTTCAAACGCAGCGCTTGGCATATCTGGATGTCTTACAATAGAGTGAGGTTTGCCAAGCAGGTCCGCCTCATGGTATCCGCTTATATCACAAAAGGTCTCATTTGCATAAGTGATTTTTCCATTTAAGTCTGTTCTTGAGATGATGAGTTCATCCTCTGGAACTTCTGTTTCTACTAAAAATTCACTTTCGTTGTATTCTATCATTTCAAAACTCCTCTGTTCTATTTTAATTTATAATACAGTACATCTTTTGAGTTGCTGTTGAGAAAGAACTCGTTTTCGTTTATAAAATAGATACTGTTAACGACTTTTTTCGTTCCTTGAAACTTTCCTAGATTTTCTCTATTAAGAGTATTAAACACTTCAATATTATTGTCCAAATCACAACTATATGCGCCTATTTTTCCATCTGGGCTTAAACCTACGCCATACACAAAAAATTTTGATAGCTTATGGTATGAACTCGAATTTTTTAAATTGTAAACAGCAGCTCTTCTATCTTGTCCTCCTGTCAGTACAATGTTGTTTCTAAACGCAACACCAAAAATATTATCTACATTTTCTCCAGTGAGTGTTTTGAATTTTTTTCCATCTTTTGTATAAATAACATGCACATCACCACTCTCATCTGCAATAGCTACCTTTGTTCGGTCATTGTTGAGAGAGAAGTTTGAAAATTTAGACATAGAAGCTTGTATAGTCCAATTCTTTGTATGTGTTTTTATATTGTATGAAATAATATCATTACTGATAAGCGCTAATAAAATTGTATTTTTATCTATAAACTTTGCTTTGATAATATTGAGTTTATCTTGATTTGTAATGATGGACATAAGCTTTTTATTTTGGTAGAGATGGACTCTGCTATATCCTCCATTGTCTTGTGAGAGAATTAATAAACTCTGATCTAACAAATCTAGTGTAAAAATCTTAGAGGCAATCTCGTCACCCATAAAGTCTTTAATTTTATCAAGTTGTATACTTTGAATCTTTTTTTTACTTTTTGTGTTAAATATGTCAACTGTTCCGCTATCTGAAGAGATATAGAGCCTGTTTTTCGTATAAAGCACATCGGTCGCTAAACCTTGAGAAATTTTATATGTATGAAGTGGTTGTATCAATTTTTGTGCAAAAAGTGATGAAAAAAGAAAAAAAACTATGACTATGTATCGCATATACTAACCTTTTTAATATCTATGGCATCTGCCGGACATCTGCTTATGCAAAACCCACAGCTTGTGCATTTCTCATTGATTTCAGGCATAAACATCGCCTTGAAATCAATAGCATCTTCATAGCAGGGGTCTTTACATGAAAAACACATAACTCCCTGCCAACTATAACATTTGTCTTGGTTTATTATTATATCGGCTTCTATTAAACGTCTATTATCGACAAGCAGTACATCACTTGGGCAAGCGATGGCACACTCATCACAGTAAGTACATCCACGCTGTGAAAAATCCAAATACGGAGTTTTATCTTCAGCAATTTTGATGATCTGTTCTTGACACAAAGAGGCACACTGCGCCTCACAATTTTGACACTCTGTGGCAAAAGCATCTACATCACTGTAATACGGAGGTCTTATAATGACAACTTCTTCTTTTTTTTCACCTCTCGCTGCCTCTTTAACAGAGGAAGAGAGAAAGCCAAAAAGCTCTCTCCTTTGCATCATTTACTCAGATTTTTGAGTGTTGATGTCTTTTAACCATTTAGACTGGTTCCAAGATGATTTTGCGTCACCATCAGGAGCAGTATAGACAGGTTTGAAATGATTGTCATCTACTAACTCATTTGTTGCTTGTGGTGCGTGACATTGTGTACAGTTAAATCTACCAGCGTAGAGCTTTTGTTCACCTTTATCTACATTAATAGAGACATTAGCCAGTTTTTCTGACGATGTATTTTTGATAACTTTTCCATTTTTAAGTATTTCATCTCCCACAACTTCAGTTTTTGGTCTAAAGTTTGTAAAGTGTGAAACTGGAATTGGTGTAGCTCCCATTGAAGAAGCCATATCAGGCATATGACACATTAGACATTGGTTGTTGTCTTTTGTAATCGGCAACATTCCTGTTGTGTCGTGTGGAATCATTGGCGGTGCATCTTGATATGCACGTTTAAATTTTTTCGATGAACCCGGTGCAGCTGAATGGTATGCAACTGCAGGTGGAACTACATCCTCTTTTAAGAGGTCATCCGTACCTCTATAGCCTAAATTAGCCTCTGTAATTGTAGGTTGTGCAACACTTGCATTACTCTTTGCATTTGTATGCGCAGGTGTAGAACTACAGCCTACAAACAATAAAGCCGAAGTAGCTAAACCAATTGTAATTTTTGTTAAAATCTTCATTTTACTCTCCCGTTTTTTTATTTTGAATCAAATCTCGTATAGAGAACTCTAAAGCATCATCATCACACACTTCTATACATCTAGCACAGTTTGTACACTCACCTGAAAGTACAGGAAGTGACTCTTTACCTATCATATGAAGTACTTGTTTCTCAGGACATACCACTTTACATTTCATGCAAAGCGTACAGTTCTCTTCGAGATGATGTACTCTTATAAAACTAAACTTTCCTAAAAGTGAATAAAATCCACCAAGTGGACAAATATGCCCACACCATCCATTTTTTAGTACAAATAGATCAAAAAGAAATATGAGCCCAATAGCGGCCCAGCCAAATCCCATACCAAAAACAATACCGCGATGCAGCATTGAAATAGGTGAGATAAATTCAAACGCAGCAATACCCATAAAGGCAGAAACTATCAGGCTTATAGCTAAGACCCAGTATCTTGCACTGCGTTTGATGGGTTGGCGTTCAAGTTGTGCTCTATCTATGTCAAAAACACGACGTAAATAGTTTGCGCTGTCTGTGACCATATTTATAGGACAAACCCACGAACAAAACGCTCTTCCTCCTATGAAGAAGTAAAAAAGCGTTACAATAGCAACACCTATGAGCAAATCACTAGCAACTACAGCACCGGCGATGACCATTTGTAAAACTGCATAAGGATCACTCATCGGAACTGTGCCAAGGAGTAAAGATGAGCTAAGATTACCTTCTAGTACTTTCCATCCCCAAGCATTTGCACCAAAAAAGAGAACTAAAATCCCTATTTGGACAAATCTTCTAAGAATGAGATATCTGTAATTGTTCCATATCTTACTCATCTAATAAACCTTCCAATCCACCGTTTAATTTGTCAACCGCTTGTTGTCTGCTTACTTTCGTTGTTGTATGAATTGCATGTGCATCTTTTAATCGTGCTTCATCCTTTTTGTCCCAACCTTTTATGTAGTGACTTCCGGCTTTTCCCATTGCTACCTCACGCGGTAGAATGAAAATAGCAGGTTTTTCAGTAACACAGGCATGCTCACACATTCCACAACCTGTACAGGCATCAGCATGAACGATAGGCTTTAAGAAAGCATGTTTTCCCGTTCTGGAATTTTTATCATACTCTATAGTTATAGCTTTGTCCAAAAGAGGACAAGCTCTATAACATGCATCACATTGAATTCCCCAAAAAGCGATACAGCTGTTCTCATCGATCACTGCAAGACCCATGTCAGCTACATTTATATCAAGTTGACCATTTACTGTAACACTCGACTCATCTAGCGCTCCACTTGGACATACCGGTACACAAGGAATATCTTCACACATATAGCATGGAATATCTCTTGGTGTAAAGAACGGCGTTCCTAATGGTTCATGATCACCCGGTTTTGCCAGCTTGAGCGTGTCATAAGGACAAGCCTCGACACAGAGCCCACATTTGATACAGGTCTTTAAGAAGTCATCCTCTTTAATGGCTGCAGGTGGACGTAAAACAAGCGGCGAAGCTTTTGCTTCGTCAAGGTAGGCACTCCATAAGAAGCCGCCTACTGCTGCATATCCGACACCCTTTGCCATATTAAGAATAAACTTTCTTCTGTCACTGACGGGTTGTTTCGCTTTTGAATGATTACTCAAAATGACACTTCCTTTTGTTTACTTATGCTTTATAGATTTTGACAGCACATTTTTTAAAGTCTGTCTGTTTTGACATTGGACATGTTTGATCGAGTGTCACTTTATTTATAAACACACGCTCATCGAACCAAGGAACAAATACCAATGGTTTTGGCGGTCTGTTACGTCCACGAGTCTCAACACGAGCTCTTACTCTACCACGACGAGATTCAACCCAACAAACATCATTGTCTTTGAGTCCTCTCTCTTTTGCAGCATCCGGATTCATATAAACAAGCGCTTCTGGAACTGCACGATAGAGTTCAGGTACACGCATAGTCATAGTTCCTGAGTGCCAGTGCTCAAGTACACGTCCTGTACATAACCATAGGTTGTACTCTTCATCTGGCATTTCCGGTGGATCCATGTACGGACGAGCAAAGATTTTTGCTTTATCTGTAAGTGGTTTTTTCTTTTTATCTGTAACTGTAGTTAAGTTACCAAATGGTAATGCTTTTGCAAGTGGACCATAGAATGCAAATTCACTGCCTCTACCATTCTCTTTTGCATGTTTTGCTGCATATGGGTCAAAGTTTACATTAAATCTCCATGCAGTCTCTTTACCATTTACAACCGGCCATTTAAGTCCACGAACTTTATGGTAAGTAACGAAGTCTGCCAAGTCATGACCGTGACCACGACCAAATGAAGCATACTCTTCCCAGAGATATTGATGGATCATAAAGCCATACCCTTTAAATACTTTTCCATCTGTTCCTACTACATTTCTAGCATCTCCGATACACTCAGAGTTATCGTAACCTTTTTGAGGGAACTGATCAAGTGCAAGAGGGTAGTTTTTCTTCGCTCTTTCATTTGCAAAAAGAATTTCAAACATAGTAGTATTTGGTTTGTAGCCCATTTTATATGCTGCTTCTCTTACATCTGCAAGTTTTTTACCATTTCTAAGTGTATATGGACCCCATAAATCATCAACAGTAAAGCGTTTTGAAAGTTCAACCCATTGCCAAGTATCAGACATTGCATTTCCTACAGGAAGAACTTGCTGTCTCCAGTGTTGTGAACGTCTCTCAGCATTTCCGTATGCTCCCCATTTTTCATAGATCATTGCAGATGGTAAGATAAGGTCAGAAACCATTGCAGAGATACCAGGGTAACCATCAGATGTTACGATGAAGTTGTCCATCTCACGTGCAGCTTTGATCCAGTGTTTTGCATTTGCAGAATCTTGGTAAGCATTACATACATTTACCCATGCAAATTTTACAACACCATCTTCAATGTCTCTGTGGATTTTCATAATGTGTTGGTTACCGACAGGATTTAATGTACCGTTTGGAATTTTCCAACCATCTTCAGTTATTTTTCTATGTTTAGGGTTTTTAACCATCATATCTGCAGGAAGACGGTGTGCAAACGTACCAACTTCACGAGCAGTACCACAAGCAGACGGTTGACCAGTAAGTGAGAATGCACCTGAACCTGGTTTTGCTTGTTTATTTAGCATAAAGTGAACATTGTATGAGAGTGTATTATCCCAAGTACCACGCGTATGTTGGTTCATACCCATTGTCCAGAAACTTACAACTTTTCTACCGTCTTCTATGTATAGTGCTGCTAAATCTTGAAGTTTTTTCTTGAAAGAATCAAGTGACTCATCAGGATCACCTTTACAAAGTTTCGCTGTGTAGTCTAATGTATAAGGAGCTAAAGATTTTTTATAATCTTCAAAAGAGATTTCATGGTGTTTTAGAGTACCAGGAATGTTATTCATAATATCACCGGCTTTGTAACCATATGGCTCTAGTGCAGGGCCTTCAAGTTCTGAGACAACTTTACTCATCTCTTTATTATAGATTTCCATCTCTTTAGCATCATATTTTCCTGCTGAACCATCAGGTCTTACAGGTGTTAAAGATTTCTCACCCGCACGTCTGAAACCATATCCTATATTTACCGGACCTGCAGCAAAAACGATATTTTTCTTGATGAAATCCCAGTCGATTGCTTCAGGATGGTTGTAAACTATTTCACGAGCAAGGTAGTTCCAAAGTGCAAGGTCAGTATTTGGTCTAAAAATGATGTTAAAGTCACCAAGGTCACATGTTCTATGTGTGTATGTTTGGATATTGACTACTTTTACACGATCTGGATCAGATAGTTTTCTGTCTGTTACACGTGACCATAAAATAGGGTGCATCTCTGCCATGTTTGAACCCCAAGTAACAATAGTGTCTGTTAGTTCAATATCATCGTAACAACCAGATGGTTCATCAATACCGAAAGTCTGATAAAAACCAACAACTGCTGATGCCATACAGTGACGCGCATTTGGATCGATTGCGTTTGAACGGAATCCACCTTTCATCATTTTTTGTGCCGCGTATCCTTCCATGATTGTATATTGCCCGGAAGCAAATACAGCTACACCCTCAGGACCACTTGCTTTAAGTGCTTTTCTGATGTTCTTTTCCATCTCATCATAAGCTCTTTCCCAAGAGACCGGAGCAAATTTACCATGTTTATCAAATTCACCCTTATCATTTACACGAAGCAGTGGCTGTGTAAGACGATCTGCACCGTACATGATTTTTGCGTTGAAGTAACCCTTGATACAGTTTAGACCACGATTTACCGGAGCCGCCGGGTCTCCTTTTACTGCAACGATCTTTCTGTCTTTGCCTTCACCGGTAGTCGCAAGCATGATTCCACAACCAGTACCACAAAAACGACAAGCCGCCTTATCCCATCTCCATTTAGATTCGGCTGCGTTTGCATTTGCTTCAAGCTCTGCTGGTACAGTCATACCAATAGCCGCTGCTGCAGATGCCGCTGCTGAACTTTTTAGAAATTCTCTTCTTGAAAGTGACATGTTATCTCCTATGTAGATTAATATTGAACTAACTAAAATTGTCAATTTACATTTTAATAATAGCACTTTAGTAGTTACAATCTTTGACTTATATCAATTTATTAGCTAATTTACTTAAGATAATTTTTATTTAGGGGAGGTGTGGGTAGATAGGTAACAGAGAACCTATCTAATAGACGAGTATTTATTTTCCAACTGCATTGTCGAGTTTTGCAAGAGCAATATAATAGTTGTAAAAATCAATGACCAGTGAGGCCTTTGCATCTATGTAATCTTGTCTTGCCTGTTGTAGCTCTATGTAGTCTGAGAGACCATGTTCATAGCGTTTTGCTGCTTGATCGAATTTTTGTGAAGAGACAACAAGCAGAGAGTGTGAAAGTGCGAGCGTGTCTTTTTTTCTCTCTACATTGATATACTCTGAAGTTACTTCCTGTTTTACAGCAAGTTTTAAGTCTCGAAGGGCGTAGTTCGTTGCTGCTGCGTTTAGTTTGCTTTTTTGTACTCTTGCACTTGAAGCACCACCTTGGTAGAGGTTCCAGTTTAGGTTGACTCCGACCTGCCATCTATCTTCAGGTTGGAGTAGTTGGTACTTGTCAAGTTGCTGTTTTGTGTAGAGTGCGCCGAGAGAGAATTCAGGATAGTATTCTGAAGAACTTCCTTTCACAAGTGCTTGTGAGCTTTTTGTTTTTGAGAGATAGGCTTTAATGAGAGCTCTGTTCTCATACGCATAGGTGATGGCTTCACTAAGAGTAAGGGCATACTCTTTTACACTTTGTTCTATTGTATTAAAGTTAAGCCTTCTTGCATAGACATGATACTTTTGCTCCAAATCGGTAAAACCGACTACTTTGTCAAGTGCTGCGTATGCAAGTTTGAGATTATACTGAGCATTTTTGAGATCTATTTGTGATTTTATCAAGGCGACTTTTGCATCAGATATATCTATTTTTGTACGTATTCCTGCTTTGAAGTATTTTTGTGAACGGTAGAGTTGCGCTTCATTGAGCTTTACATTTTCTCTTTGTACATTAATGAGAGAGATGGCTTTGAGAACATTGTAGTAAGCCTCTTTTACATCTCTCTTTTTGTCTGCTATTTTTTGAATATTGCTGAATGCACTGCTTTGTGATTCGTATTGAGTAAAGTCACTGTTTGCTCCGGTTTTTCCAAAATCGTAAATGATCTCTTTGAGTGAGAGCGTTCCGCTTAAAAGTGTGTCTTCAAGCATATCATTACTGTTTTGTAAAACATTGCTTGCAGCTATTTTCGCTGCGTTTGCCTGCAGATCGACTTTTGGAAGATAGCCAGCCTTTGCAATTTTATGCTCCTCTTTTGAAGCAGCAAGCTTGAGCTCACTTATTTTTAGCTCAGGGGCATTTTTTAAGGAGATGAGTATAAGATCATCAACTGTATAGAGTTGTGTGTTTGCTTGGAGGTTCAATGTTAAGCCAAGCAGTAAAAAAGTTTTCAATATAAATCGGTTTTTCATTAGAGTGACTCCCTTCTAGCAACTTCATCTTCGACACTGACAAATTTTTCACGCATAGTCTCAAGCAGTACATAAAGCACTGGTACAAAAAGCGTAGAGATAAACGTCGCTGCAACCATACCAAACATGAGAACAATACCGATAGACTGCTGCGTAACAGCTCCTGCACCTGTGGCAAACGCAAGCGGAAAGATACCAAATAAGAAAGATAAAATGGTCATCATAATAGCACGAAAACGCAGTCTTCCTGCGTTTATGGCTGACTCAATGATGCCGACACCGCTCTCACGCTGCTCTTTTGCAAACTCAACGATAAGAATGGCATTTTTGGCAGCGAGTGCAACAAGCAGTACAAGACCCACCTGTGCAAAAGTATTGAGCGGAATTCCTGCCCATAAGAGTCCTCCTACCGCACCGGCGATGACCATCGGGACTGAGAGTAAAATCATAAGTGGCAGTATCCAGCTTTCATATTGGGCTGCGAGAACCAAAAAGACCACAAGTGTCACAAAAACGACAACGTAGATCTGTGCATTTCCTGCCAGTTTTTCTTGGTAACTCATGCCTGACCACTCATACCCGTAACTCTTTGGAAGTACTCTGTTTGCTATCTCTTGCATAGCTTTCATGGCTTCTCCAGAACTGTGCCCTACAGCTGCAGCACCGTTTATTTGAATACTTCTGTACATATTGAAGTGGGTAAGGTTTTGTGGTCCTATTATCTCGTTTATTTTTACAAGTGCGCTGAGTGGTACCATTTTTCCTTTGACATTTTTTACAAAGAGCTTGCTGATGTCATTTTTGTCACTGCGGTACTCTTTGTCTGCTTGTACAAATACACGAAACACCTTCCCGAATTTTGTAAAGTCGTTGACATAGACAGAACCGAGATAGATCTGCATAGTACTAAAGAGGTCTGCCATATTCACACCCAGAGCATTTGCTTTTTCTCTGTCTATTGTGATGTCATACATCGGGTAGTTTATGGAAAAAGTAGTAAAGGCATGAGAAATTCTTGGATCTGCGTTTGCCTCTTTGACCACTTCATCAGCGTAGTGTTTAAATGTAGCCAAATCACCTGAGAGATAATCTTGCAGTCTAAAATCAAAACCACCAACGGCGCCAATCCCAGGAATACCCGGAAGGTTAAACGCAGCGATGTTGGCATCACTTAAATCTGCTGTTGCTTTGCGTATTTTTGCTATGACGGCATCAACACTTTGATCAGGCTGCGTTCTTTGGCTCCAATCTTTAAGTGTCACAAACATTGCTACCGAAGCGCTGTCAAGGGAAGATGTGACGATGTTGTAGCCATCAACGACAACGACATTTTGAATTTCAGGAATGCTATAGAGTCTTTTTTCTATCTGTTGGCGCATTTTTTCTGTCTGCACTAAAGAGGTTCCCGGTTTGAGACTTGCAGAGACTATACATACCCCTTTATCTTCTGATGGTACAAACCCGGTAGGTGTCACCGTAAAAAGATAGTATGTCAGGTAAAAAATACCACCGATAAGTACTAATACAATGTAGCGTACTTTTATGAAAAAGGTAATGGCTTTTGTGTATTTATCGGTTATCTTTTCAAATACCTCATCGAATTTTTTAAAGAGTATAAACTTCTCTTCACCCTTTTTTCTGCGTTTAATGATGATAGAGCTCAGTGCCGGTGAGAGTGTAAGGGCATTGAGCGAAGAGATCATAACTGCAAACGAGATGGTAAGTGCAAACTGTTGGTAGAGTGCACCTGTGATTCCCGGCAGGAGTGAAACGGGTACAAATACCGCTACAAGTACAAGCGTTGTAGAAATGATAGGCCCAATGAGCTCTATCATAGATTTTTTTACGACTTGCGGGACTGTAAGGTCGGGCTCTTTTTCTAAAAGTACCTCAACATTTTCAACAACTAAAATAACATCATCCACAACAATACCGATGGCGAGAATAAGTCCAAAGAGTGTGAGGAAGTTGATAGAAAAACCATGTGCCATCTGCATAACCGCAAAGGTACCGATAAGTGAGACCGGAATAGCAACCGAAGCGATGACGGTCGGTCGCCATGAACCTAAAAAGACAAAGATGATGAGAATAACAAGTGCAACAGCCATAAAGAGGTTAACAACAACATTTTTAATGGCAACTTTTACATATTTTGTGGTGTCATAGGGAACACTCCAGTGTACACCAGCAGGAAAACGTCTCTCAAGACGTTCCATCGTCTCTTGTACTTTTTGACGGATATCAAGTGCATTGGCATCACCGAGTTGATAGACCCCGATGAGTCCTGCGGGTTTTTGTCCACTGATTGCATTCCAGTCATAACTCTCACTCCCTAAAATGACACGAGAAACATCACTTAGATAGACTAAAGAGCCATCATCTTTATGTTTGAGAACGATTTTTTTAAACTCTGCTACATCTTTGAGTCTTCCTTCGGTGGTAAGTGTAAACTCCTGCTTTTGGTTCTTGAAGCTAGGCATTCCCCCGACTTTCCCAATGGAAGCCTGTTTGTTTTGACTCTTCACTGCGTTTACAACGTCAAGTGGCGTGAGTCCGAGCGCTTTGATTTTATCGGGGTTGAGCCAAACACGGATGGAGTACTTTTTCTCCCCCATATTTTCAGCTTTTCCTACGCCGGGAATACGTTTGATCTCATCAAGAACATTGATATTTACAAAGTTAGATAAAAAAGAGGCATCGTAACGCTCATCACCGGTAATGGTAATAAGACAGACAATAGAGGGGCTCTGCTTATCAACGATGACACCTTGGGCAACAACTTCAGGTGGTAAGGATGCAGTAGCAGTAGAGACCTTGTTTTGCACATCGACCGCACCGATGTCTATATCATAGCCCGGTTTAAAGTAAACATTTATGTCACTGCGTCCACTTGAGGTAGAGGTGGAGTCCATATAAATGACACCCTTGATACCGTTAAGCTTGTCCTCTAGTACACGGGTGACGGTATCTTCAACAACAAAAGCATTTGCACCTGTGTAGGTTGCACTTACCTTTACAGTAGGAGGGGCGACATCCGGGTATTCTGAAACAGGGAGAATGCCGAGTGAGACAAGCCCTGAAATGATAATAATAAGAGAGATGACTATCGCAAGGATAGGACGCTTAATAAAAGTTACTGAAAACATCTACTTCACCTGTGTGGGAATAAGTTTATTCTCTTTTATGATAGCATCGATCCCTCTCTCTTGTGTTGCATCTGTTGCTTTTACTTTCATGCCTGGTTTGAGTTTCATAAGTCCGGAGATGATGACTCTATCGCCATCTTTGAGACCTTTTTGCACACTGACATAGTATCTTGTTCCATAGCCCGTTGTGATGTCTGCTCGTTTGACACTTGCATTGTTGTCAACAATGTAGACATATTTTCCGAGTTGGTCATCCATGATGACTTCAGGCGGAATCATTTTGAACTTATACTTATCACTGATAAAGACATGAACATATACAAAAGTTCCCGGAAGTATCTTCGTATCAGGATTCTGAATAGTCGCTCGCATAGTGATGGTTGATGTGAGGGGATCGACCGTGTTGTTTGAAAAATCAACATAACCATCGAGTCTTATATCTTCCTCGGCACCTTTGTACTCTATGAATGCGTCAAGATTTTTTTTATTTCTATACTTTTGCATAATGAGTGCATCATTTTGTGACGGTGAAAAGTAGGCATAGAGTGGGTTATAGCGTACAATGGTTGTAAGAAGTGTGGACTCTCCTTGCCCTATGAGGTTGCCTACATCAACATGTCTTGCACTTACCTGTCCGGAGATAGGTGCACGGATGATGGTGTAGTCGAGTTTTATTTGTGCTTCTTGTATTTTTGCCTTGTCTCCAAGTATAGCTGCGTTTAGTGAGGCAAGTTTTGCCTGATACTGCTCGAGTGTTGCACGAGGAGCGAGACCCTCTTTGACAAGTGGAGTGTAGCGTGCCACATCTGCTTTTGCCAGAGCAAGTGCTGCTTCATCTTGTGCTTTTTTTGCTTTGGCTGCGTTTAGTGCTGCTATGTATTCGCTCTGCTCGATCTTAAAGAGCTTTTGTCCTTTTTTAACATACTCTCCATCTTTAAAGTAGATCTTTTCAAGTATGCCGGAGACACGAGCGCGTACCTCTTGGTGTGAACTTGCACGGGTTTTTCCTGTAAATGTTCCCCAAATAGGAACTCTTTTGTCTTGAACGGTAATAGTTTGTACCGGAAGTGGTGGAGGTGTTTTTTTAACCTCTTGTTGCGTGTTCTCACCACATCCACTAAGAAGTAGAAGTACCAAAGCAGCGCTAAATGGGGCTATTTTTGCAATATTCATTATAATTAAACCTTAAATAATATATGGTGCTGTTATTATAACGAAAATATTAAAGATCGTGCTCTAATAGCCTGCTAAATTATAAAACACATTGTAGCGTATGAGAGTGGTCTCTTTTGGCAGAGGGTATTTGCTATAGGCATATTCTATGGTCTCTTTTGTCGTGTCATCGAGTATGTAGTAGCCGCTTTTTGAGATAAACCTAAAATCTGACATATCTCCATTTGGATGGAGTTTGAACTCTATGACATTACTTGCGTTTACATTGATGTTTCTTGGAATATTTACTCGTGCAACGCGGTTAAGTATCTGCTGCGTAATGCGGCGCATTATCTCTTGATTGTCTAGTATGTACTTCTGCTCACCCGGTGTGAGTTTTCCAAACTCCTCTCCATAAAGCTCTTTTATGTCTTGAGAGATGCTGCTTGAGTTTTCTGCTTGTTTCTTCTTCTCTTTTTGCTCTTCATCAGAGCGGTCTTCATAGAGCCAGGAGAGTTGTTTGTCTTCTACTTTGACCTTCTTTTCTACCTTTTTTGTAATGTTTTTTTCTACATTTTTTGCATAGGGGATGTAAGGTTTTGTTGGTGGAATAGGCTCTATTTTCGGTTGCTTAGGTGCTTTTGGTTTTGGCTTTACTTTTGGCTTATTAAGTTTAGGGACGACATTTGGTTTGATTATCTTTTTAAGCTGTGAGCCTTTTGGCATTGGTGGTGCTATTTTTGGTGGTTTTATCTTTTTTTTGATAGTACCTGCTGTTTTTACTTTCTTTGGTTTTGGCAGATCTTTGAGTGATATTTTGATACGCTGCTCTTTTGGTTTATGTTTTTTTTCTACTTTTGGCGCCATATTTACAGCAATGTATATAAGCAGAAATAGTAACAGGTGTATTAATATAGCAACGAAAAGGGCAAAACGAGATCTATTCAAAAACAATCCAATAAGTTTTTTTGGGATTATATCAAATTTGATATTAATACTACTTCGATATAATAAGAGAAATATTATTTCACTAAGGTTACAAATGAATAGAGAAGTATCACAAAAAGCATTTCAAGAGGCGCAGAGCCTCATTCCCGGAGGAGTTGACTCTCCTGTTAGAGCATTTAAAAGTGTTGGAGGAACGCCGGTATTTATCACAGAAGGTAAGGGCGCTTACTTAAAAGATGTAGATGGCAATGAGTATGTTGACTATGTACAGAGTTGGGGGCCGCTCCTCTTTGGACACCGCGATGAGACCATAGAAGCAGCGGTGATTGATGCTGTAAAACATGGACTGAGCTTTGGTGCACCGACACTCTCAGAGACAGAGCTTGCAAAACTCGTCGTCGGTTTTTTTGACTCCATCGACAAGGTACGTTTTGTAAGCAGTGGAACAGAGGCTGTAATGAGTGCTATACGTCTTGCTCGTGGATTTACGGGTCGTGATGACATTGTAAAATTTACAGGCTGTTACCATGGACACTCTGATGCACTTTTGGTTGAAGCCGGAAGTGGTGCGGCAACTTTTGGAAATCCAAGTTCACCGGGTGTACCTGCTGACTTTACAAAGCACACACTTCTAGCCGAGTACAACAACATCGAGAGTGTCAAGAAGTGTTTTGCAGACTCTCAAAACATTGCCTGCGTTATCATTGAGCCGATAGCGGGTAATATGGGACTTGTGCCTGCCGATAAAGAGTTCTTGCATGAACTCCGTGAGCTTTGTGATGCAAACGGTACACTTTTGATTTTTGATGAAGTGATGAGTGGTTTTCGTGCAACACTTCATGGTGCAGAGTCCATTACGGGAGTGAAGCCTGACATTGTAACACTTGGAAAAGTGATAGGCGGCGGTATGCCTGTAGGTGCTTTTGGTGCGCGCGCTGAGATAATGAATATGCTCTCTCCTGATGGGCCTGTCTATCAAGCAGGAACGCTTAGTGGAAATCCTGTTGCTATGGCAGCGGGTCATGCAGCGCTGAGTAAACTCAAACAAAACGCAAGAGTCATAGCCGTACTCAATGAAAGAGCACAAAGACTCGTAAATGGCATGAAAGGTGCCGCTGCGAAGTTTGGCATCGCTATGCAGGTAGATACTCGCGGTTCAATGTTTGGCTTTTTCTTTAACGAAAAACCGGTAAAGAACTTTCATGATGCTACACTCTCGGATGCAGCACTTTTTGCGAAGTTTCATGCGGGTATGCTAGATGAGGGTTACTACTTTGCCTGCTCACTCTATGAAACAGGGTTCATCTCAACTGCCATCACAGATGCAATGATAGAAGATACCATCGCAGCAAGTGAACGTGTATTTCAAGCGATAAGTAATGGCTAGTAAAGAAAACGAAGAGCTTGAAGAAGAGGGGAGAAAGCCCCGAGTAAAGCCCATAATTGAAGCGGCAGATTCTCTCTCACTTGGTATATCTATGGTCGTAGCTGTGCTTATGGGGGTTGGCATCGGCTGGCTTTTAAAGACGCTGACCGGCATAGGCTGGTTGATGTGGGTCGGTGTTTTCATCGGCGTTGCCGCTGCAATACTTAATGTCTATAAAGCCTACTCAAAACAGCAGAAGGTCTTTGAAGAGTTGGCAAAAGAGCCGCGCTATGCTATCAAAAAACAGCTTGAAGATGATGACGATGATGAGGACTATGGTGAAAAGAGCTATTAGTATTTTTCTAGGCGCTCAAGTGGTGTTACTTGGTGTCTATTTGATTTCTCGAGCTGCGTTTATAAACGCAGAAGTTGGATTTTTTAGTGCTTTTTTTATAATTCTTGGTTCCTCTTATGCTTATAAGCGTATGGTAGAAAATAAAGTCGCAAGTGGAGAGTATGTAGAAGAACGAGACCTTCTTGACAAAATAGAAGACCCTCATGAGCTCTTTGACGATAAACCTATCAATGATGCTCCTTATGAGGAACTTGATCTCAAAAGCATTATAAAAGAGGAAAAAGCGAAGGTAAAAAACTTTAGTGTCAAAAATATAAAATATGGCGCAAAAGGCGGCATCTCTGCGTTTAGAATAGTTCCCTATGTTTTTTTGGTACTTGGGTTTATAGCTCTGAAAAATAATGAACTGCTAAGTTTGTGGTACTATCTGCCAGCATTGAGCTTTGGCATCATAATAGGGGCATTTGTCTCTAAAGAGGTGATAGCCTAAGCGGTTATCATCGGAATATTGATGGTGATGCTCTTTGTAGTGTCAATGTAGAGATCATGTTCTTGAGCAAAGAGCTTGATCTCTGCGAGTTTCTCCTCATGGAGATTTTGCGTACTTATTTGGATGGAAAAGAGGCTGTATTTCTTTTCATCAAATTTTATATGTTCTCCAACCCTGTAAAATATCTTCGTTCTTATTATTTCATTATCGACTTTACATAAGAGGTATATTTTATTGAGCAGTTTTATAAGATTGTTCGAATCAATGATGACATCGGGAATAGTAGGGTCATACTCTTTTTTAAATACTACATTTGTATTAATAGAGTTAGAGGCGATACAGAGATCGACAATGCTGTAGATGTTGACAAGTTCACCTTCTGGCTTTTTCGTAGTGAGCTTATATGAAGGTGCTTGGTAGAGTTTTAGCCCTATCTCCTCTTCATTATCATAACCGACAGTTACTCCAAAGAAAGTGTAGCGCCCGTAGTTGAGCTGTAAAAAGGTGGTTTTGAAGCCGAAGTTCACACTTGCATGGGTTTGTGCAAGTTCAAAAAGTTCCTGTGCCGTTGTAAAGCCCAGAAGAAATTGAGCCTCTGCGTTTAGAGAGGTAATTTTCCCTTTTTCGTTAAAGACGATAAAAGGATTGTAATCATACTCTAACCACTTCTGCTCAAATGTCATACAAACTACTCTTCTATGTAGTTTTTAAGTCTGCGTCCGACTTTAGGGTGTTTGAGTTTTTTGATCGCTGAAGACTCTATTTGACGGACTCTCTCACGTGTTACACTTAACTCTTTTCCAATCTCTTCAAGTGTTCTGTCACTCTCATCATCCATAATCCCAAAACGGAGTTTAATAACCGCTTTTTCTCTCTCATTGAGCTGCTCTAGTACCTGCTCGATCTGGATACGCAGGTCATCTTTAAGAATAGCATCCGATGGAGAAAGTGATGTTTTGTCTTCAATGAAGTCTCCAAAACGTCCATCGTCTTCACTCCCGATAGGTGCTTCAAGAGAGATAGGCTCTTTTGTGATTTTGATGACATTTTTCACCTTCTCAACTGAGAGTCCGACCTCTTGTGCGATTGTATCGACATCCGGCTCTTTTCCATGTTCTTGGAGGTGTTTACGCATAATTTTGTTAATGCGGTTAATCGTCTCGATCATATGGATAGGAATACGAATAGTACGTGCCTGATCTGCAATCGCGCGGCTGATAGCCTGACGGATCCACCATGTTGCATAGGTTGAGAACTTGTACCCTTTTTGATACTCGAACTTATCGACAGCTTTCATAAGCCCGATATTTCCCTCTTGAATAAGGTCAAGGAAA
>JALUZQ010000163.1 GCA_027011725.1 Sulfurimonas sp.
ATCCCAGTTGGCTAAATGTGATAAAAATGTGTTAAATAGGGCTAAAAGAGTTATAAAACTCTTTTAAAGACGAGGTTTTTGAGACTTTTTTCATCATCACTGCTTGCAAATTCAGGGAGATTCTCAAGGCGTTTGTCAAACTTGAAACTCGGTGCCCACTCTTGAATGAGCTGAATGAGAAAGTCACTTGTCAGCTCCGGTGAATTTAAACAGGCGAGGAGGGTACACTCTTCACTTGCAAGTTGCGGCAGTTTTTTTATGATTTTTTCATAATCTTTTGTCGCTTCAAAACTCCCACGCTGAAAGGTCGGCGGATCGATGATAATCATATCGTAAGGCCCTTTTTTCTTTAAAGCCGAAAATGATTTGAGGATATTGTAGGGCAGAAAACTTACTCCTTTTGGATTGAGTCTGTTAAGAGAGTGATTTGCCATACCGACCTTGAGTGCACCTTTGCTCATGTCGATATTTACAACACTTTTTGCACCGCCAAACTTGGCTGCAACTGAGAATGCACAGGTGTAAGAGAAGAGGTTGAGCACATGTTTGTCTTTTGCATTTGCCCTTACAAAGGCTCGGCCGTTTTTCATGTCTGGAAAATAGTAGTTGTTCTTATTTGAAAGGAGGTTGAGCTTAAGGCGCATACCATTTTCAAGGATGCTGAGATCTTGGGGCACCTCTCCAATGAGCACTTCGCTCGGTGCCCCTTTGATGTAGCGTCTCTGCACTACAAGCGTAGAGTATTTTGTACTTGTGTTTACAAATTCCTGTAGCATTGTAAGAAGTTCACTCTCACTATCTTCCTCGAAATAGAATGCTACACTTACAATAGTGTCGATACTGTCAACAGTAAGATGTCTCCATCCTTCATAGAGTCCTCCGCGTCCGTGAAAAAGTCGTTGAAACTCCTCTGTGGTTGTTTGTGCATTCTTTTGTATAAGATTTATGATATCTGCTGTTTGCATACGCTCTCCTATGGTAATTTCCAGTAATAGATAAAAGGGCTGTTCTCACTGCTGTAGAGCTCTTTTTCATTGATGAATTTTATTTGATTGACAAGGGCAGTGTGTCCTTTGAGGGTGTCGAGCTTTCGTTTCGTTTGTGTTGAGAAGAGTTGCAGGTCGTTCTTTACACCACTTGAGTATATGCCGGTTTTGCCACTTGGTGTTATGCCGACACAGTAGACAAGAAAATCACTTTTCAAATGATACGGAGTTGCACCTTTTTTATACACGGCTACACGTCTGTCCTGTCCTGCTGTTATGGTTATACCGTTTGCGTGAGCGACATGAAAGACATTGTCTACATTTTGACTTGCAAGGACTTGCTTTGTTTTTGAACTTGCAACATCCAAGATGCGTAATTCACCGCTTTCATCTGACATGATAACGCTCTTTTTATCTTGCGTGAGTGTAATGTCCCCAAGTGTGCTTTGTGTGACATGCCTTTTGTACCGATTATAATGCTCACTGTTGTCATGCAAAATGATCTCTGAAGAAAAAGTGGCAAGCAGAATCTTTTCATCATCGATGAAGCGTGCCTCTTTGATGGTAAGCTTCGCCTCTTGAGAGATGATCTTTGTGAGCTTGTGATCTTCATAGAACCATACATCTCTGTAAAAATCTTTGCCGATGCTCACAAGCAGGAGTTTTCCTTGAAAGTAGTCGATACTTAAGAGTCTTGGCGGTTGGAGCTCTCCTGTCTCTGTGACGATCGGCTCTATTTTAATGAGCTCTACGATCTTTTTGGACTTGAGGTCAAATACACTCACAACACCTTCGTCACTTGCGGCATAGAGCTTCTCTTTTGTAACAACGAAGTCGCTTACATACCCGATGGCTTTAAACTTATGCAGTGGGCGTATCTCTTTTGCATCGAGGAGGCATATAAAGAGAGAAAAGAAGAGAAGCCTATGCAAAAGCTACACCTTCTCCCAAAAAGTCCCTTGGGGTGTGTCCATAAGATTGACACCATAAGAGAGTATCTGCTCACGCAGGGCATCAGATGTTGCAAAATCTTTTGCTTTTTTTGCAGCATCTCTTTGTTCTATAAGGGTATCGAGTTCTTTTTTTGTCTTTTCATCGACACCGAATTGGAAGTACTCGTAGGGGTTTTTCACACCAAAACCTAAGATCTCTTCTATGTAAGCGAGATTGGCCATCAGTTCTTTTTTGAGTGCTTT
>JALUZQ010000164.1 GCA_027011725.1 Sulfurimonas sp.
TGAAGAGCTGCTTCCTATCATAGATAAAATAGGTCACATTCCTCTTCCCCCTTACATCCAAAGAGAAGATGAATCAGCGGATGCCGATGAGTACCAGAGTGTTTTTGCTAAAGAAGAAGGAGCAGTAGCAGCACCTACTGCTTCACTGCACTTTACGCCAGAGCAACATGAGCGCATTTGTAAAACACATAAACACGCTTATGTCACACTCCATGTCGGTAGCGGAACATTTAAGCCTGTCGAAGCAGAGATCATCACTGAACACCCTATGCACGCAGAGTATTATGACATTTCAAACGCAGCTAAAGAGCTGCTTGACTCTGACATTCCCATACTCAGTGTAGGTACTACTTCAACGCGTACCATAGAGTTCTATGCAAAACATGGAAAAGTGCAACGTGGAGAGGCGAATCTCTTTTTGCACCCACAAAACAAGCCAAGCAGAGTAAACCATCTGCTGACAAACTTTCACCTGCCAAAATCTACTCTACTGATGCTTGTTGCCTCATTTGTAGGGCTTGAAAAAACGCAGGAGCTCTACGCTGAAGCCATAAAAGAGAAGTACCGCTTCTACTCTTACGGTGACGCAATGCTTATTCTTTAAAACGCTAAACTACATACACTTTCGCATTTTTTATAATGACCTCGCCACTGAGTTCTGCTTCAAAGAGACGTGAAGGAAACTTTTGCAGCGCTGCCTCATAATTTGGTGCAGTTTTGCAATACTCTAAAAACTCATCCGTACTCTTTTGCTCAGGGCTAAACGCAGTGAACTCTTTTACAAAAGCATCTATGTCATATATCGCCTTTGCTTTGCCCTCTTGCAGGAGTCTGTTTGTCGCCGCGCTTTCTCCTATTCTATGGGCAAGTACATAAATGGGTTTTCCCATCTTCAAAGCATACTCCACGCTGCGCATCGTTCCTGAGTTCATATCTGCATAGGTTACGATGAGGATATCTCCAAGTGCGACTACAAGCTCGTTTCTGAGCACAAAGTTATACTTTTGAGAGGGCGTTCCTGCTCCGAACTGACTTAAAACAAGTCCCTCCTCTTCTATGCTTTGTATCAGTTTTGCATTGATGGCAGGGTAGCGTTTATCAAGACCGGTTGCCGCTACCATTATGGTATGTTTACTTCCAGCTGCCTTATGTGCGATGGCATCCACACCGATGGCTCCGCCACTTACTACACACACCCCTGCGTTTGCAAGTTTTGTTGCGAGTTGATGTGTCATCTCCCGCGCATACTGATTTGGCTTTCTACTGCCTACTATGGACATTTTTGGAGTTTTCAGCAGTCCAAGATTTCCTTTAAAGTAGAGCTCTTTGGGGTACTTTTTCATCGCTTCAAGAGCATCAATGTGAACTTCTACTTCAGCTGGCATATTTAGTAAACCTTGTAGACCTGTACCAATTCAACATCTTTAAAGAGTGCTTTAGACTCTTTTATCGCCTCTAAAGTCTCTTTATGTGGATGCCCTATGGCAATGGCATGCCCGTGTGCTTTGGCTACTTTTATGGCAACTTTTATCTGCTTTTTCACATAGGCCTTGTCCATATGATGGTCTAAAAAGACATCACGCGCGACATACTTTATTCCATAAGCTTTCTCTATCTGAGGTACTTTTGTTTTTGCCGTTGTTCTACTGTCTATGAAATGAATGTTATTTTTTCGTAACGAATAGATCAGTCTATTGACTGCTTGCTCATCCGATGTAAATTTACTGCCGGTATGATTGTTTATGTAATGCACACGAGGAAACTCTTTTTTAATCTGAGCAATTTTTTGCAATATCTTCTCTTGGGAGTCCTCAACACGCAAAGTCTCCGGTTCTTCTGCATTAAAGTGCATAGCTTCCATCGGAAGATGTACCATATAGAACTTTTCATGTGCAGCAAGTTTTGCAGAGTTTGGACGTGCTGCGCGAGGTGGTAAAAACGACATGGTCAGAGGAAGGTGTAATGCCTTTATAGCTTTGACATCCCGTGCAGTTTGTACATCATCGATGATGATCGCAAGCTTTGGCTTACTTTTATAAACAACTCTTTTTTTCTGGGGAAGTTTTGGAGGGTTGGCAAGTTTTTCATCTTCGATCTCATGCGCAGCAGAGATATACTTTGGCTGCTCTTTTTGCAAAACTGCTTCAAGGCGTTTTTTTACCGTTGGCTGACTCTTTTTTTTGGGCAGTTCATTATACGAGGCATCACTCGTTTTTTGTGTATAAAGCGTCTGTTTCGCATCTTTAATGCCAAAATAATACCCAACCGTCAAAGATATCAACATCAATGCGACAATGGCTAAAAACCATGCCAAATAGGCTAAATATTTTGAACTTTTATCGACTTTTTTTGTACTTTTTTTTCTTTTCGCCATTTTCTGCCAAATGTATAAATTTTCGTAACTATAGCAAAATAAATTAAAAATCCTATTTTTATGACAATCTGCAATAAATAAAGCTAATGCTAATTTTAAGAAATTTTTCTGTATAATTGCGCGTTCCTTTCTCTTTGTAATGTCCGTTAGAGACACTATATTTAGATCCGAAAGGGAAACAAAAGCCGTCAGGCACATACCAAGAGGAGATCATACTATATGAGACACTACGAAAACTTAGTAATCGTAAAACCTACACTTACAGCAGAAGAGATTCAAGCTAACATTAAAGCTATCGAAGAAGTTATTACTTCAAACGGTGGTGAAATAGCTGCTACAGATGCAATGGGAATGAGAAAACTCGCATACCCAATTGAAAAAAACGAACGTGGATATTACCAAGTAATATACTACTCAGCAGCGCCATCTGCTATTGCTGAAATCGAAAGACGTTTCCGTATCAACGAAGAGCTTTTACGTTTTGTAACTATCAAATACGATACAAACCGTGAGATCAAAGCGTGGAACCAACTTGTTGAAAAAGCAAACAAAAAAGCAGAGACTCCAGCTCCGGCAGCAGAAACTCCAGCGGCAGAGGCAACTCCAGAAGCAGCGACAGAAGAAGCTCCAGCAACAGAAGCAGCAGCTGAGTAATAGCAATAGCTATAATTTGAAGGAAGACACATGTTCAATAAAATAATTTTAGTTGGTAACTTAACACGCGATATCGAACTTAGATACTCTCAAGCGGGAATGGGTATTGCAAAAACTGCAATCGCTACAAGCCGTAAATTCACCAGTAATGGTGAAAAAAAAGAGGAAGTATGTTTCGTAGATATCACTTTCTTTGGAAGAAGTGCGGAAGTTGCGAACCAATACCTCAGAAAAGGGAGTAAGATCCTTGTTGAGGGAAGATTAAGTTTTGAACAATGGGTTGACCAAAATGGACAAAAAAGATCAAAACACTCTGTTATTGTAGAGACTATGCAGATGCTAGACTCAAAAGGTGATAACCAGCAAGGCGGCGGCTACAATGCTCCTGCTCAAAACGGTGGATATAATGCTCCGCAACAAGGTCAAGCGCAAAGCTATCAACAACCGATGCAACAGCAACAGCCTCAAACGCAACAGCAACCACAGCAGAGTTATCAACAACCTAGCTACAATAACAATCAAGCACAGGCTCAAAGTCGTGAAATGCCAAGCGCAGCAGCGATTCCTGAGATTGATATAGATGAAGATGAAATTCCATTTTAGACAAAAAAAGATATAAAAGGTAATAACATGTCAGAAAAAAGAAAATACAAAAAAAGATATTGTAAATACTGTGAAGCAAAAGTTGACTTCATGGATTATAAAGAAGTAGCAAACCTACGTTTCTCACTTTCAGAGAGATATAAAATCATGCCACGTCGTTTGACTGGTAACTGTAAACGTCACCAAGATATGATTACAGTAGTTATCAAACGTGCTCGTGCAGCAGCATTAGTTCCATATGTTGTAACTCGTAAGCAAGTTGTAACTGCACCTTTTGAGAATTTAAAATAAATTCTCTTTGTCTCCCTCTTTAGGGAAGACAAGCCCAAAACTCCCCCAAACAACACACTTTCACACCTTCACTTAACAACCTTTTAAGCAAAAAAAGTCAATAATAGAGAGAGTACTATACATAAAGGTTATTGATGAAATTTTGCAGGTTTTTTGTTTTTTTGTTTTTTTTAGCAAGCGCTCTTTATGCTGAAAATCTCGACTCATTACTCAATCAATATAAATCAGCATCAGAGCTCTCTAAAAAAACAAAAGATGAAAATGCAGGAAATCTTATAGTCTATACGCGTGATGATTTAGAACGCATGCAGGTCGAGTCTCTACAAGACATACTCAAAGGACAACGCTTTTTTCGTTATATCGAAAACAGACTGGGAGAGCCTGACCTTCTCAATGCAGACCCTATTTCATATAGTTCAAAATCCATAAAAATATATCTCAATGATACAGAACTTACAAACCCAATAGCAGGAACAGGGCTCATCCTCTTTGGAAATATCGCCATGGACTTTATAGATCATGTTGAAATCTACCAAGGTTTTCCCTCTTTTGAATTTGCCATAGAACCTGCGTTAATTGTCATAAAACTCTATACAAAAAGTCCAAAAATAGACGCGGGTAATCGTGTAAAAGCACTTGTTGGAACAAATGGATCAAACAAAGAAAATGTTTATACGGCAGATATTACTGACACTAATATCGGCTACTTTCTCTATGCAAATCATGAAGATGATGTTAGAGACAAACCAACGCTCAAAGATAAAACACTCAAAAGAGATACACATACAAATCACTTCTATGCCTCTTTCAAAAAACAGCAAACAAAGTTGGAGTTTAATTTTTTAAGAATAAGAAGAGATCAATTTTTGGGAGCACTTCCATACGATGTTCCTCAAAAGGCACATAAAGACCAAAACTACATTAGTGCAACATTGAGCACAAAGCTTCTCAGTGATAAAAGTCTCTCTTTTCATGCCGACTATCTGCAAACCAACGGAAAATACAGGGCTACCTACTCCCCTGCCTTACCAGCCATATTTGCTAGTTTATCATCATACGTCCAACCATATGATGCGAGTGCTCTCACACTCTTGACGAAAAAAGAGTACAAAACTGAAAAGAACACTCTCTCCATAGGAGTTCAATTTAGACATAAGAGTTTTCATTTTGATGAAGTAGAGCGTAATGGTATTGCAGATACAATACCCCAAGTCTACACCCGTGAAGACATCTACTCTCTTTTTTTAGAAGATACTTATACCATCACCCAAAACGATCTCATATCCTTTTCTATTATGGGGCAATACTATGCACGCGCAAACGAGATAAAAGATGAGTCACCGCAGCAACTGCGTTTGTCTTACATCAAATCCCTCAAAAACTTTACTTCAAAAACTTTTATAAATAAACAGGAACTTGTCCCCGAACCATATATGACAGCAGAGGTACACATAGGAAATCCGGACTTAGATCCTGAAAATTATACCGGTGCTTCACAGGAGTTCAGCTATTCAACGAACAAAACGCTTTCAAGGATGACGCTGGCATATACCCATATAGACAACTTTCTTCTGCCAGATGCAACTGGGAGAATATTTAATTCAGACGAAGAGACTCATGTATATGCTGCCTCATACGAACTTCACTATAGAGTCACACAAGATGATGAGTTCAAATTTCAAGCAGATATGTTAAAGTTACAAGGCTCTGATTTGTCTATGGACATCACTCACTATAACTACATTCTGCGTATGACAAACAAAGTGAGAAAGTTCAATATTTTCAACGAACTTATTATCAATCAAGGCTATGGACATAATGATATTGGAGCAGATTACTCTTTAGGAGTAAAATATGAAGTTACGCCTGATTTACATGTTGCCTTGAAGGGGAACAATATTTTTGATACAGGGCTCAAGAGAGACTATATCTACTCTATTCTTCCCGCTGCTAAAAGTATAGATGTTCCAATTGTTGAACAGAAGTTTATGTTGAGTATGGAGTACTTGTTTTGAAAACTTTACTGCTGCTGTTCTTCATGACTATCGCCCTGCTTGCATCGGAGCAAGAGCTGCGTTTAGAATCAAATATTTACCATACTATTACAAAAGAGCTGACACATAAAGAGCGCCCAAAAATCTACATGCAAATAAAGATTCCTTCCATTGAGCAGTTCCCTTCTCATTTTGAGATTGTCACGCATTGTGAAAAGGCAGACATCCTTCTCATAACCTATGCAAAAGAAGTAAACATCAAGTGTCAAAATAAGATCATCTTTGGAACACGAAAGAAAACGCTCTCCACGAAGAATACGGTCGGTGCATTTTTTTGGCAAAAAGGCAGACCGAACATCTTGTTTTATAAATCTAGAATTGAAAAAATAGGTTTAGACCTCGGAAAAGACTTTCAAAAGTATATTGACAATGAAAAATAGTACAAAACTCCTCTACAAAAACTTTAAACTGCTCGCACTTGTAATGTTTTTAATGTCTATGCTCTCTATTTATGTTTATATGAACTATCTGACTACCAAAACCGAAGTCTTTACAACCATCAAAAAAGACCTCATAGCAGAGAAACTCTCTCTTTTTCATAACTATGTCACACACCTTCAACTCGAGCATAATATCAAGTCTGTAAAGAGTATGGACAAAAAAGAGCTAAAGCATATGGAACATGATCTAGAGCTTATAAAAGACAAAGACATCACCTACCTTTATATGCTTTATAAAGATGACAATGGACAGCTGCGCTACCTCATAGACACCACAAAGAATGAACTTGACAAAGCAGCACGTGGGCAACTGTTTGCACCACAGACAGATATTTGGCATAAGTGTTATAATACAAAAAAGTATCAGATAAGTTTACAAAAGAATCTACAAACACTCTGGATAACACTTGCCTATCCCGTCGTCTATCAAGATAAGGTTGTTGCCGTTCTTGGGGCTGATTTTACCTACGATATTTACAATCAACTCATAGAACATCTCCAACCGATGGAAAACCTCTTTTTCTATATCACCGTTTTTATGATCATGCTCTTTATTTTGAGTTATTTACTCCTCTATCTCTACTACAAAATAAACAAAAAGACCTATCTCGACCAACTCACACAGATCTACAACAGACAGTACCTTCAAGAGTTCATACAACAAAAATCGCTACAGAACTACTACCTTATGCTTATGGATATTGACTACTTCAAACGCGTCAATGACCATTATGGACATGATGTGGGTGATGATGTCTTGGTCGCAGTTGTCAATGAAATCAAATCAAATCTGCGTGAAGATGACCTTATAGTACGTTTTGGTGGTGAAGAGTTTCTCATATTTATCTCAAAAAAATCAACACAGGAGATAGAAGGCGTAGCACAAAGACTCCGACTCGCCATTGAGAACCTTACTATCCGTACACATTCACATATTTTAAACATTACCATCTCCCTTGGCGTCAACCCATGCCCATATAAAGCAAGAAATCTCGATGAAGCCATCAAAATCTGTGACGAGCAGCTCTATATTGCTAAAAATGAGGGTCGTAACAGAATCTCTGTCTTTAAAGACAACAACAGTGAGTACTCAACATCACACAACAGAATTACAGACATACAAGAGGCTGTGAACTACGAACGTATCCTCTGTGCTATTCAGCCTATTATGTCAGTTGCAACGCAAGAGTGCAATAAATATGAAGTGCTTATGCGTATGAAGGATAAAGATGGAAAAATTATCTATCCTGATGCTTTTCTGCCCTTTATAAAGAACACTTCTCTCTACCTCACTTTGACAAAGATAATTTTACAAAAAAGCATAGCTCTTTTAAAAGAGAATGACTTTTCACTCTCCATTAATCTTGATTTGCAGGATATTTTAAAC
>JALUZQ010000165.1 GCA_027011725.1 Sulfurimonas sp.
ATTCTGTTATGATGTCAGGCAGATTTTATCAAATAAATATCACATATAAATAGGAAACTTATGCAATTTTTTTCTTTCATTACCATAGCCCTCACAGGTATGCTCTTTTTAGGGTGTAATCAAACAGATACTCAAGAAGAAGCGCGCGATGCAGTTTTATTACTCTCAGGGAGTTTGAGCGAGGAGGGTGGAAAAATTGTCAATAATGAAAATAACATCTCTATCTCAGTTGCTAAAGAAGCACTTACAAAGAGTTATAAACTCTCTTACTATGGAAAAATAGATAAGAGTGGTCAAATGTCATTGTGGTTGGAGAGTTTTCCTCCTATGGGACGCGAAGAGATGGCAAAACTAAGACTTAAAGAGCCTACACTAAGAGTTTTAAGAGAGCGTTATTTGCAAACAGATCAAAATTCAAAGCAAAACAGAGCTATGAAACGCAGTCCAAACGCAGCGTATGGCACACTTGAACATGATTACAGCCCTTACAGTGATGCGGGTATTGCTAAAGAGTGCAGACCTGCTGTAGAAAATGGTGAGCTCAATGAAATGGTATGGCGCGATTATAATGAAGATGGCTACTATCTGCCGTATGTATGGCAGGGTACGATCGCTGCGTTTAACTACAATGCACTTGACTTTAAAGAGAAGGGACAAAGTGGTGGTATTCCCCGTTTGCAGCCGGACAAGGTCGTAAGAGGAGGGCTTCGTGTACGTTGTGCCAGTGCGCTGCGAAGTCATGTTGTAAAAGAGGATTCAACACTGAAAAATAGACGAGCAGTACTGCTTATACATGGCTTTGAGCGTTCAGGATTTTTGGGTGGCTATAAACTCGATGGAGATAAGATAGGTGGAGAGTATTTTGCTAGTTTTCAGCGAATGCTTGATGGGTATGAGGTAAATGGTGAGAAGCTCATTCCTTTTGTCTTTCAGTGGCGGACAAATGCAAGGTTTGAAGATGTAGCAACAGAACTCGGTGAGGCACTTGCGATGCTCAAAGAAAAAACAGGAAAAAAAGTACATATAGTTGCACACTCCTTTGGAGGTGTATTAACGCGCACACTTATTCAAGGACTCGCTACGAACGCTGCGTTTGACAAGACATTTGCACAGGCACAGATCGCTTCCATAACAACCATCGGTACACCACACAGCGGGCTTTTTGTCTCTAAAAAAACAGTAAACTTCAACGATGAAGGTGATGTGACATTTCCTGCAGGAAGACATGGTCTAGCAGGTGCAGGCATCAGTTTTTGTAGTGCTATTACATGTTTTCAAGCAGGTGCACACACTTTTTTAAATGAAGATCTCTACGGTACAAAAGAAAAAGCGGGCTACATCACTTATGAGCTTTTTCAACAGCTTGATAACTATCCTGACATTCCGACACAGGTGTTAATAGGGCTCAAACCAGAATCGAGAAAAGTCAAAAAAGAAGCAGATGGACTCTACTCGGTAACGTATGATTTTTTGAGAAATACGGCACTCCTCAACCCGGGTGCAGGAGATGAACTCCTCTCCATATTTGGACAGCGTTTTATTCCAAACGCAGATAAAATCCATTTGAGTGAAGCATATAATGATGGAGTGATAGAGGAGCATCTTTTACATATGGATACCTTTTCAAACGCAGAGACTCCTTTTGTGAGAGAAAAAGATGACAGACTCTTTTCACTCTACAGAGGTGGACTTGGCAGAGACTGGCCGGTAGATGACTATGCGGTAGATGTACGAGCTGAGGATTTACAGAAGTATATGTTTGGGTATAACCATAGAACAGGACAGTATAATGAGAGTTACAAACAAGAAACCATAGAAGGAGAAGAGAGTAATGTGACACAAAACTCCGAAGTAGGGCTGCAAAGCTGTGAAGATGCCGCGACGTGCGGGCATCCTACATGGAACTTTTTTATCAGTTTTTTAGAGAAAAACTCTATTTGATAGATTTTAAAAACTGTGTCATAAAGCGTACACCGGCACCTGTTGCACCATGGACATTTACATCCCACGGGCTTTCAGTGTAGGCACTTCCTGCGATGTCGAAGTGTAGCCACTTCTCTTTATTCTCTTCTTTGATGAAATTATCTAAAAAGAGTCCGGCAGTGATGGCTCCTCCATATGGTTTATTTGAGATATTACAGATATCTGCTATTTCACTTTTGAGCTGTTTTTTG
>JALUZQ010000166.1 GCA_027011725.1 Sulfurimonas sp.
GACCTATGCCAATGAGCTTGAGGTTGAACGTGAAATGTGGGATATTTGGCAAGAACTCGCAGGAGATGAACTACCTCTTCCACTTGGGGGTATGGCTATAAGACGCTCGCTTCCACTAAATAAAGCGATAGAGTATGAAAAAACACTTACAAAGGCGGTACAGGTCGCACGTGATCATAAAGAGAGACTCTCGAAAATGCTTTTAGAGAGAGACTTGGTGCGCATAGATGCACCTACACTTGACAAGTACCTCGAACTCTATGCAAATGATGACTCAATTACACTCAGCCCACTTCAATACAAAGCTATAGACAAACTTTTTGAGCTTGGTTATAAACACGGCTTCTATGATGCTCCTGTAAAAATTGAAGATTATCTCATCCCTACAGAGTATGAAGAGCTAAGGAAAGGTTAAAAATGGAAGCGAAACTTGTAGCACTTGGTGTACAAACTTTTCAAATAGCACTCTATCTGGCTCTGCCGGGTCTGCTGACTGGTATGCTTCTTGGTCTCGCCGTGAGTATCTTTCAAGCAACAACGCAGATCAATGAAATGACACTCTCTTTTATTCCAAAGATTATCGGTGTAGTTGTCGTCATCGTCCTTACTATGCCTTGGATGCTCAATGAAATGACAGACTTTTCACTCAATGTATTTAACATGATCCCAACTTTTGTGAAGTAATGCACTCTAAAATAATTGACTTTTCAAAATACTCCTCTTTTAAAATAGGTGGCAGCTTTGAAGTTGCTCTTTTAGATGAAACGCTACATAATCCAAATGATTACTATCTTATAGGTGCTTGCAACAACATCCTAATGGGCAATAATCCCCCACCTCTTATGATACTCTCAAAAAAATATGACTATATTCGCATAGAGAATAACACTCTTAAAATAGGTGCAGCAACTCCCTCTGGGAAAGTCGCCTCTTTTTGTAAGAGAAACAACATCGCAAACTTTGAGTTTCTTTCTCATCTTCCGGGTAAGCTTGGCGGACTTGTCTATATGAACGCAGGGCTCAAAGAGTTTGAAATTTTCAACAATCTTCTCAATGTCACCCTCCTCTCAGGTCAAAGAACAAAAGCACAAATAGAGTTTGGCTACCGTTTTACCAATATAAACGAACCTATTTTAGAAGCTGCGTTTACACTTAAGTATGGATTCGATGCACAGAAGGTAGAGAATTTCAAAAAGATGCGTGCAAACCAACCCTCTACCCCAAGTGCAGGGAGTTGCTTTAAAAACCCTCCAAATGATTATGCAGGAAGACTTATAGAAACAGTAGGCCTTAAGGGAATAAAAAAAGGAGATATGTGTTTTAGCAATCAACATGCGAATTTTTTAGTGAATATGGGTGAAGGAAAATTTGAAGACGCTCTCTATTTAATACGAGAAGCACAAAGAAGAGTAAAAGATGAGTTTGGAATAACTCTCGAGGAGGAGATTATCATCCTCGAAAAGGGTTTGACTAAAATCTAGCCATTATCCCCATATATAGGCCAGAAAAATCCATATTTACTTTTGTTTTTTTATCTTCGCTAGTAAAGTCATATTTTTGTGCTCTATATCCTATCTCAATAGCAGGTTGTACCACAGGAACAAAACTCAATGTATAATCCACTTTTGCACGTACATCATAAATTGTATCGCCATCATAAGAGATATATTTTGCATCTGCTTCAAAGCCGATATCGGTAGCAGGAATTTCTACACGGCCACGAAGGTATGCAAGAGGAACCACTGCAGTATCTTTTTCATTGTAATCAGTAATAGTAATACTTGGTGGTACCGTTGAAATTGCCACTTGTGCATTTTTAGCTGTATAATCAGATTCTACCACTTTAATATCTATACCGATATCAACCGTTGTCCAGAAAGTATTATCTAAAATATTATAATATGGTATAACGTCGTACTGAGTCAAGTCCCATGTCGTCTTTGTTCCAGCCGGAAATGTATAACCATTATATGAACCCGTACCTTCTCCATCATCATGAATAGTAGTATATTCAAGTCTTAAGTTTGGTAAAATTGGAATAGGATGTTTGATCAAAAGCCAGGCATACGCAGATGATTGCTCTTTTTCAAGAGAGGTATTTGTAAGTGTTCCATCATCATCTGTATATGTGATAAGCCCACTCGGCTTGTAACTCCATGCCCCGACTCCTGCTTCAACTCTTGCAAAATCTGCATTTGCTGCCGTTGAGAACACTATAGCACCAAGTGCCAGCGAAGATAGTATCTTTTTCATTAGTACTCCATTTCTATCATAATTATAAAGAAGATTATAGCAAAATATTATGGATATTCCTAAAAGCTACACTATTGTGAAAATATAAAGGTGGTTTTTGTATTAAATGAGAGGAGATATTTATAAGGAGAATTTCTAAGCCACCTAAAGTGGCTAAGAAATTATTTTTTTGCAGCTTCGATTGCAGCGTCGTATTGTGGTTCTTCAGTGATCTCAGGAACGATCTCTTTGTAAGTAACAATACCATTTTCGTCAATTACGAAGATAGCTCTTGCAGTTACACCAGCAAGTGGAGAACCACCAAGAAGTACACCGTAAGCATTAGCGAAATCTTTGTTTCTGAAGTCAGAAGCAACAGTTAACTTGTCGATTCCTTCAGCTGAACAAAAACGTCCTGCAGCAAATGGAAGGTCCATAGAAACAACAACAGTTTTAACACCGTCAAGTTCTGCAGCTTTTGCATTGAAGTTACGAGTTTCAGTAGCACATACACCAGTATCTAGTGAAGGAACAACGATAATAAGTTGTTTTTCGCCTTGAGCACCACCAACTTTAACGTCACCTAAACCATCTGAGTTTACTACGTTTACCTCTGGAGCTTTATCTCCAACATTTACTTCATTTCCTAATAACTCTACGTCTGTACCTTTGAATTTAGTTGTTGCCATATTCAATATCCTTTTTTTGTTTTACGCTTAAAGCGTTTGATGAGAGAAGTATATGTTAATTCGGATAATTTTTGTCTTATTTAGCAAACAAGCCTTTTGATATAAGAAAAAATTAAGCTAAAGGTTACTTTTTGCAACAACATTTAACTCTTCTAATGAAGAGAACATTTTGGCTTTATACATATCTACAGCTACTCTTCCAATCATCGCGGCATTATCTGAACAGTACTGCAACTCACTCAAAAACAGCCTTGCGCCATACGGTTTCAACAGCGCTTCTATTTGTGAACGAAGGTAGAGATTTGCACTCGCTCCACCTACTATAGCAAAGTTTTTTGGAGGATACTGCGCAAAATACTTTTTGAGTTTATGTGTAAGATGTTTGGTAGCAATATGCTCAAACGAAGCAGCAATGTCTTTATAGTCTGTCTTATTTGCTTCTTCTACAGCAAGACGTACTGCGTTTTTGAGTCCTGAATAACTAAAAGCAAATTTTGGAGTTCTCAGCAGTGGTACAGTAAAGTCGTATCTTTTTCTATTACCCTCTTTGGCAAGGTTTTGAATGGCTGGTCCACCAGGATAGCCAAGCCCCATCATCTTCGCTACCTTATCAAAGCTCTCACCGAAACTGTCATCCATTGATTTTGCTACTGTCTCTATTTCACTCAGACTCTTTACTTCCATTACCTGCGTATGTCCACCTGAAACAAGCAGCACAGTCAATGGAAACGTCGTCTCTTTCTCAATAAAAAGCGAATAGATATGCCCAATGAGGTGATTTACCCCGATGATAGGAATATTTAAACCAACACTTACTGCCTTCGCCAAAGTAACACCCTCGATGAGTGTCACAGCAAGCCCCGGACTTGAAGTCACCGCTACAGCTTTAAGCTTGTCAAAATAGGGTTCACACTCCTGAAGTATTTTAGGAAGTGCCTCCGCATGCAGACGCGCTGCAAGTTCAGGAACGACCCCGCCGTAAATGCTGTGCTCTATCTCTTGAGATATCTTTTTGTGAAAGAGTAGTCTGTTTGTTGCTATTTCCGTTATGGCTATTGCACTGTCATCACAAGAACTTTCAATGCTAAGTATCATCAGTTTCTCCTTCTAAAATGCAGTTTTTAGAATATGGCAGGAAAATATTAAAACAAGTTTTATAACTACTAAACTCATTTTTTATATCTATGTTGATAGTACCATTGAAAACTTTATGTACGATCTCTCGAGACATATAAAGCCCTATTCCCGTTCCCTGCGTTTTATCTTTTGTTGTAAAATAGGGTTCAAATATTTTCTCGGCTATTTTTGTATCTATCCCTTTGCCATTATCACAGCACTCTATCTCTACTCCAGAGTCGGTTGGTGCAAAGTGAATATATATTTTTTTATCCTCTGCGCCTTCAAGTGCATCTTTTGCATTATTAATAAGGTTAAGCAGTACTTGGGTAATCGAAGAAGCGATTTTGACTCTAGAAAAACTCTCGTCCATCACCATTTCAAGCTCTATATTTTTATTTTCTAAATGCGCATCTATTACACTGTGTACCTCTCTAATGACTTCGTGTAATGGCTTTATTTCACTATGCGTTCTTTTGTCAAAAAAAGACATAAAGTCATCGATTGTCGAAGCGAGATAGTTTACATTCTCTTCAATGATTGTAAAGTTTTTATCTCTGTTTTCAAGACCACTCTCTTGGAGCTTCATACTTAAAAGAGCAAGGTTGATTGTATTGAGCGGTTGCTTCCATTGATGAGAAATATTTGCCAACATCTCTCCCATTAAAATAAAACGTGCCTGCTCAAACATAATGAGATCTTTTTGTCTGTTATTTTCTATCTCTCGATGCAATTTTTCTTGTACAAAGGCTAGATTATTTGCTAGGCGAATAAGCAGTTTCGTTACAGCAGGTGTCAAAATAAGTGGTAAAACAACTGAAATAGCAAATAAAAATTTAGTGTACTCGACACCAGCAATTAAAGAAGCCACATAGACAAGTGGTATGGAACCTGTAAGCACAAAGAGCGTGCTGTACACCATAAGTGTTACAGGTGTTGCATTTGTAAGAACGCGAATAGCTTTACTTGGCAACAAATGCACGTACCTCTTTGTCTAAAGAAAAGACATCATCAATACTTTGAGGAGCATTTCTAAACTTTTCATATGCTCGTATGATGTTGGCACTGATATCCATAAAACCTATCTCTTTAGCGATGAACTTCTCTATTGCAGCTTCATTTGCAGCATTCATTACCACTCCGAGTTGTGGATTTTTCAACAAGTCTTCTTTAATTTCCCAAATAGGATAACGCTCTTGCTCTATTTTTCTAAACTCCAGAGAACCAACCTTGAGCAGATCAACATGTTCTAAAATCTGTTCATCCATCTTCTCATCAAGCGCATAGGCAATAGGGAGCTGCATACTTGCCTTTGCAAAGTGCGCCGTTGTTGAGCCGTCTTTAAAGTCTATCATGGCATGGATGAGCGAGCGCATTTCAATCACCGCATCATACTCTCCCTCGCCAAAGAGCCAACGTGCTTCAAGCAGTTCGAACATTTTGTTCACCATCGTCGCAGAATCGATGGTAATCTTCTGCCCCATCGACCAGTTTGGATGTTTTTGCGTATCTTCAAGCGTTGCGTTTGCAAGTCTCTCAAGCGGCCAGTCACGAAATGCTCCGCCACTTGCGGTAATTATCATCCTGCTCACAGGTCTCTCCTGCAGCAGATACCACAAGCCAAAATGCTCAGAGTCTATAGGTTGAATCTTTGAAGTATCTATAAAAGCACCGCAGGCAACCAAAGACTCTTTGTTTGCCAGAGCTACTTTTTTGTCGCACTCTATAGCTTTGAGTGTTGGACGAAGGCCTAAAAAACCGACAAGCGCATTGACAACAAGTTTACTTTTGGACTCTTCAATGACGCGTAAAATCGCATCTTCGCCATAGTAAACGCAGCTATGGTTTACTCTTGGAACATCTGCTGCGTTTGCAATGACAACAACTTTTGGCTGGTGTTCTGCTATCTGTTTATTGACTAAATCAATATTTTTTCCACATACAAGCACCTCAACTGCAATGCCAAATCGTTTGGCAACAAGCAGAGCATTAACACCGATGGAACCCGTAGAGCCTAAAAGTACCACCTAAACAAGTCCTCGAAGCAGTACGAGCATCACTATGCCGCCAAAAAGGTAGCCGTCTATTCTGTCAAGTACACCGCCATGCCCCGGAAGCAGGTCACCACTGTCTTTTACTCCTGCACTGCGTTTGAGAGAAGACTCAAACAGATCTCCAAAGATAGAGGTCGCAGAGACTGCCAATGAAATAACAAGTGCCGTCCAAAAACCGACGACAAAAAGACCGAAGAAAGCCCCCACAAATGTAGCCACTGCCACACCGCCAAAAACACCTTCTAAGGTTTTGTTTGGACTTGTCTCACAAAATGGAGTTTTCCCTATGCTTTTTCCAACAAAATAAGCTCCAATGTCTGTAAGTGCAACAACTGCTAGAAGCCATAAAAGTGAGAGAACACCATACTCTTGATACATCGTAAAGACAAAAAGAAGTCCCGCAGTAGGGTAAATAAAAGGGAAAAAGTCACGCCACTGTACCTCTTTGTTATAAGCAACTAAACTTGCATAGCCAACACCCGCAAGTACAAATAGGTCATCACCATAAGGGTAAATACCCGCAAGAAGCCAAAGCAGAGCAGCATATGGTAAAAGGTTATCTTTTTCAACACCAAAGAGTTTTACAGCCTCTTTAAACGCAAGCAGATAGATCACACCAAAGACAAACCACATTACATAAAAATTATCTATCCAACCAATTACAAAAACCGCGGCTAAAAGTGCAACACCTGTAACTATTCTCTCTTTGCTACTTGCTAATATACCCATAAGAAGTCCTCTAAAATGTAATAATAAATAATGAAGACAGTATATCTAATCAGACTTTAATATCTAATTTATGCAAAGGGGGAGTGCTTGAGGAGTCATCCTCTTTTTTGTGGGGTTTTTTCTTTTGAGACATATTTTGTGTCTCTTCATCAGCTTCTTGTTGGTTGTGTTCACGGTCAGGATCAACCGCATGAGCCTCTTCAGCCTCACGAATCTCAAGAACTTTTTCATCTTTTTCTTGCACAGCCGCCTGCGCCATAAAGTTTTGCAACTCGACGCGGTTCGTATGTGCATTTTGAGGAGCTGTCGCAGCAGGTGTCATTTGATTTACCAAAACAACATTGCCGAGTGGACTTATAGCCATACTGTACTCCTCTTAAATAAGGGAGAGTCTCTCCCTAGAAATAGTAACGTAACAAAACAGATGAATTTGTTCCAAATGTTGTCACATCTCCAAAACCTAAATCAAATCTGACCTCTGCACCTAGAGTAAACTGCTTGTCAAAAGCATACTCAACACCTGCAACAGGGCCAAGGTTGAAGTTTGTATTTGATACACTTGTTGTAGTATTGCCATATGTATAATCAGCACTACTTGTTAAAATTCCTACATAACCACCGTAGTATCCAGTGATTTTTGAGCTTATCGGCTTCATCACCTCTAAAGCTGTTCCAATTTGGAAATTCGTAACAGAGGTATTATCTCCATCTTGATATGTAAACCCGAGAAATGGCTCTAAACGTAAATTATCCTCTAGAGTTATAGTACCTTTAATAAGTGCACTATCTTGCCCTGCTATACCAACACCAACACCAAACTGTGGTTCATCTGCAACTGCTGCTGTACTAAGTGCTCCTGCCAATGCAGCTGCTGAAAGTGTTTTTAACATAAATTTGTTCATTTATATTCCTTAATATTTTAATTTTCAAGTGAATTATACACAAATAATATAAAAAAATCTTACTCTCTTGTATCGAC
>JALUZQ010000167.1 GCA_027011725.1 Sulfurimonas sp.
GTTCATCACTATGGCGATTTTTGGCGGTCGTGTCTCATACTGTGTTGCATAGTAGATGCGAATGACCTGACCGTGCATACTTGGCAGTGTATGTCTGCGGAGCGCTTTTTCTATCACTTCATTTATCTTAGAGGTTGGAATACGCTGTGAGTAGTTCTCGTTTATCTGCAGGATCATATCGTGGAGCTTATCTACTCTTTGGTGTGATTTTGCAGAGAGTGTCAAAATAGGCGCATACGACAAAAACTTAAATCTGTCACGCACCTCTTTGATGATTTTATCGTGATCTTCACGTTTTGCAATGTCCCATTTGTTGAGAACTATGATACAGGCAAGACGGTTCTGGTCAACGAGTCCTGCTATTTTCTCATCAAGGTCTAAAAACGGTTCACTCGCATCGAGTACAACGAGTGCCATATTTGCGTTTTCAAGCATTGCTTTTGTACGCATGAGTGCATATTTTTCGATGCCTACTATTTTCCCACGACGTCGAAGTCCTGCCGTGTCCACAAAAGTAAGTTGTTTGTCTTTATAGTTGATGGTCTCATCAATAGGGTCAATGGTTGTTCCCGCAACACTGCTTACAACAGAGCGCTCTTCTCCAAGTAGAGCATTGAGTAGGGAGCTTTTGCCGACATTTGTACGCCCGATGATGGCGATTTTGATGTGGTTGATGTCATTTTCATCGAACTCTTTTATGCGGTCATTTTGTGCAAAGATAGAGTCGTCTTCAACCTCTTCTTCATCCCAGTAGATGAAGCCGTCATCCTCTTCATCTTCGGCATATTGTGAGAAGAATGTCTCATCATCAAGTGGTTCTTCTTCTACCACTTCTACAGCGACCTCTTCTTCCTCTTTGACCTTGTCACTCTCAGGCAGTTTGTCATAGATCCAATCTAAAAGCTCTACCGTGTTTCTATTGTGTGAAACGGAGATTCCAAAGATGGCATCGGTACCAAACTCATAAAATTCCCACAGTTTCTCTTTCATTTTGTCATTGTCGATTTTATTGACTACAAGGGCAATGTCTTTTCCCATAGCCTGGAGTTCATAAAAGAGTTTTTTGTCCTCATCTTCAGGAAGCCCTTTACCGTCAACCATATAGAGAATAATGTCTGCTTTGTAGGCAGCTTTGAGTGACATCTCTTTGATCTTGTCAAAAAGCTCACACCCTTTGTCGAGTCCACCTGTGTCAAGCAGCTGCGCCTCTTTGTCAATGATGATGGCAGTCTTGCGTTTGACATCGCGCGTTGTACCTGCCAGGTCTGAGGTAATAGCGTCACGATTTTTTATGAGACGATTGAAGAGTGAGCTTTTTCCAACATTTGGACGGCCGATAATAGCGATTTTTTTCATGGGAGTGTAACCTTGCATATATTTTATAAAAGTATATATTTTTTGCAATTATATCTAAATTATATGAAGCTTATGGAGAAGGTTGTGAGACTCCCCAGTACAGGGTTATCTCAGAAGGTAGATTTATTCTGTAGGAAATTCTTTATCGAGTTGTTCTAATGCCTGTTTAGATTGGAACTGCTGCCAGAGGGCATTGTCATCTTTGAAACTTGAATTTACTGTTTTTTTGAGCGCATCTTTTACCGCTGCGTTTACATTTTTTTCTGGAACTACAACAAGCATATAGATAGCACCTGAAGGAGCATTCCACATATCGAGTGCTTTTGAACCTTTTAGGTCTACTTTTGCTACCTGTTTCGTGACTGCCGTGGTTACTTTATCTACAGTCTCTGCGGAGCCGTTACCTGTTGCGCGCGTGAAGCCTTCTATTTTGTCTTTTACCTGCGTTTGAATTTGCTGTGCGAGATCTGAACGACCGTTCATAAGTGCTACGCGTCGCATGTGTGCAATACCTGCTGCACTTTTCTCAGCTACACCAACACCGGCATAGTAGCCTTCAACTTCAGGAATACACGTCCAACGAGGCGCATCTACACCCTCTTGTTGGCATGTGAAAGTTGGGTTGTATTTTTGTGGTTTTGGCTCTTCTTTGGAGCTACAAGCAGTAAATGAAATTGTTACAAGTGCGATAAGTGCTACATTTTTGAGAAGTTTTGTCATAAAAATCACCTTTTATTATTTTGTAGATACTATAATAACATAAAAATAATATCGGAACCTTTATGAAACAATATTACTCATATGCTACGTTTAGC
>JALUZQ010000168.1 GCA_027011725.1 Sulfurimonas sp.
AAAAAGTAGTTAAGAAATCAAAATCTGCTGCTTTAAATGCTTGTCCACAGCGTCGTGGTGTTTGTACTCGTGTTTACACAACTACACCTAAAAAACCAAACTCGGCTTTAAGAAAAGTTGCAAAAGTAAGATTAACTTCTGGTTTTGAAGTTATTTCATATATCGGTGGTGAGGGTCATAACCTTCAAGAACACTCAATCGTACTTGTACGTGGTGGTAGGGTAAAAGATTTACCTGGTGTGAAGTATCACATTATCCGTGGTGCACTTGATACTGCTGGTGTTGCTAACCGTATGGTTGCTCGTTCTAAATACGGAACTAAGAAGCCTAAAAAATAGTTTTAGTCTTTAAAAAAGATTTATAGGCTTAAGCTATTACAAATATGTTCAAAATAGCACAGGGTTGATGGTTTTTATAAAACCTCAAACTTTGAGTAAATTTGAAGAATACAAATTGAAGAGAAGGAAATTCTAAATGAGAAGAAGAAAAGCTCCCGTTCGTGAAATAATGCCAGATCCAATTTATGGAAGCAAAGTTTTAACGAAATTTATAAATAAAATCATGTTAGACGGTAAAAAGTCTACAGCTGAAAAAATCATCTACAGTGCAATGGATATCATTAGCTCACGTGGTGAAAAATCAGGAATAGAAACATTTAATGATGCTATTGAGAATGTAAAACCTATTATTGAGGTTAAAAGTCGCCGTGTTGGTGGTGCTACTTATCAAGTTCCAGTAGAAGTACGCCCGGTACGTCAGCAATCACTAGCTATTAGATGGTTAGTAGATGCAGCTCGTAAGAGAAATGAAAGAACTATGGCTGAGAGATTGGCGAATGAGTTCATGGACGCAGCGTCTGATAAAGGTGCAGCATTCAAGAAGAAAGAAGATACTTACAAAATGGCTGAAGCAAATAAAGCATTTGCTCACTATCGTTGGTAATCATAAAGTAATACACTTGAGTTACACTAGCCTTTTTTGGCTGGTACTCAAAACAAGAAAGACCTCTTTTTTAAGAATATTTAATTTTTTTAAAAAAGAGGTTCAACTCTATAACTACATAAAAGGGCATTGAAAAGATGGCTAGATCACATAAATTAGAAGACGTTAGAAATATCGGTATTGCTGCACACATTGATGCGGGAAAAACTACAACAACAGAGAGAATTTTATTCTACACTGGTGTTGAACACAAAATTGGTGAGGTTCATGATGGTGCTGCTACTATGGACTGGATGGAGCAAGAACAAGAGCGTGGTATTACAATTACTTCTGCTGCAACAACTTGTGAATGGCAAGGGAAACAAATCAATATTATTGACACTCCGGGCCACGTTGACTTTACTATTGAAGTTGAACGTTCTATGCGTGTACTTGATGGTGCTGTTTCAGTATTCTGTGCTGTTGGTGGGGTTCAACCACAATCAGAAACAGTTTGGAGACAAAGAAACCGTTACAAAGTTCCATCAATTGTTTTTGTAAACAAAATGGACAGAACTGGTGCTGATTTCTACGAAGTTGAGCGTCAAATTCGTGAAAGACTTAAAGGTAACCCAATGCCTTTTCAGCTTCCTATCGGTGCTGAGGACAAGTTCGAGGGTGTAATTGATCTTGTTAAAATGAAAGAGATTGTTTGGGATGAAGATGCAGCAATGGGTTCTGCATACCACGAACAAGAGATTCGTCCAGAGCTTTTAGAACAAGCAGAAGAGTATAGAGAAAAAATGCTTGAAACTTTAGCTGAAGTTGAAGGAAATGATGACTTCGCTGAAAAATTCTTAGAAGGTGAAGAAATTTCACAAGAAGAGATCAAAGCAGCAATCAAATCTGCAACTATCGGCATGGCAATTGTTCCAATGACTCCGGGTACTGCGTTTAAAAATAAAGGTGTACAAACACTTCTTGATGCAGTTGTTGATTACCTTCCTTCACCAGTTGAAGCACCACCAATTATGGGTACTTTAATGGATGATGAAGAGGTAGAAGTTGAAGTTGAGTCAAGTGATGAAGGTAACTTCGCAGCACTTGCGTTTAAAATTATGACTGACCCGTTTGTTGGTGTTTTAACTTTTATCCGTGTATACCGTGGTTCACTCGAAGCTGGTTCATTTGTTCACAACTCTACAAAAGACAAAAGAGAAAGAGTTGGTCGTATTGTAAAAATGCATGCTATCAAACGTGAAGAAATCAAAGAGATCTATGCTGGTGAGATCGGTGCTGTTGTTGGTCTTAAATCAACTACTACTGGTGACACGCTATGTAATGGTGAGCCTAAAGTTGTACTTGAGAGAATGGATTTCCCAGAGCCGGTTATCTCTGTTGCAGTTGAGCCTAAGACAAAAGCTGACCAAGAAAAAATGGGTATCGCTCTTAGTAAGTTAGCAGCTGAAGATCCATCATTTAGAGTTCATACTGATGAAGAGACTGGTCAAACTATTATTTCTGGTATGGGTGAGTTACACCTTGAAATTCTTGTTGACCGTATGAAACGTGAGTTCAAAGTGGAAGCTGAAGTTGGTGCACCACAAGTTTCTTACCGTGAGTCAATTAAAAAAGATGTTGATCAAGAGTATAAATATGCAAAACAATCTGGTGGTCGTGGTCAATATGGTCATGTATTCTTAAAAGTGAAGCCAGGTGAGCCTGATACTGGATTTGTATTCCACAATGAAATCAAAGGTGGTTCTGTTCCAAGAGAATATATTCCTGCAGTTGAGAAAGGTTGTGAAGAAGCTATGCAAACTGGTGTTCTTGCTGGATATCCAATAGAAGATGTTGACGTAACACTTTATGATGGTTCTTACCATGATGTGGATTCAAATGAGATGGCATTTAAACTTGCTGCTTCAATGGGTTTCAAAGAAGCTTGTAGAAAAGCAAATCCAGCGATCCTTGAACCAATGATGAAAGTTGAAGTTGAAGTTCCTGAAGAGTTTATGGGTGATGTTATCGGTGACCTTAACCGTCGTCGTGGTCAAGTAAACAACATGGGTGACAGAGCTGGAAACAAAATTGTTGATGCATTTGTTCCACTTGCTGAGATGTTCGGTTACTCTACTGACCTTCGTTCTGCAACTCAAGGACGTGCTACATATGCTATGGAATTTGATCACTACGAAGAAGTTCCTAAAAACGTTGCTGAAGAGATTATCAAAAAACGTAACGGTTAATTTTAACCTTTTTCAAGCACTCCTCGGAGTGCTTGACTTCCCCTTTTTAAAGGCTTATAATGTATAAATTCTTTATTCTTTTCTCTCTCCTGTTTACTTCTCTTTACGCTGTTAATCCAAAAGCTTATGAAAGCCTAGGCAATAAAATTTACGATAATGTTGAAAATGTAAAAAAGTTAACTTCTATAGGGGATTATTACCTCTATGTCGATGATATAAACAAGTATGTTTTAGCTGTAAATAGTGCAAAACAAGAAGGTTTTTCACTTGATGCAAACAGTTCCTCTCAGCAAAGAAAAAACTACTTAAAAAAACTTCGTGAACTTGCATCGGAGAATGACTATTATGTCAGAATGGCTGAAACGTCATTAAGCAATGCTATTGCAAATGGCGATTCACTCCTCTTCTCAAAGATCTTAAATACAGGTCTTATCGATTTAAAAGCACATAAAAAAGAGATACTTAACTACTATTTTGCACATAAAGACGATATAAATGCTACTGGTTCATTAAAAGAATTTTTAGATAAAAGTACGGTGTTAAGAAGTAAGGCTGAAGCAGAAGCAAGACGTAACAGATCTAAAAAACTTCGAGAAGAGGCAAAGATTAAGCGTCTACGTGAACGTGATAAAAAGCGTCAATTAGAGTTGGAAAAAAGACTTGATCAGGCTGTTGAAAAGAAAAAGATGGAGATACGAAAAGAACAAAGAGAAGAGCTTATTAAGTCCATATAAACTCTTCATACTCACTTGGTCTTCCTTGTAGTGTCAAGTAGGGTTTGTACTGGGCTTTGTAAGAGAGAGAGTCACAATCTTTGACATAGTATCCTAAATAGATCCATTTTTTCCCTGCGTTTTGTGTATATTGTATTTGTTTATACAAAGAGAGCTTTCCTAATGAGTAGTGTGCAAAATCTGGATCATAATAAAAATATATAGATGAAATTCCATCAGGAAGTATATCTATTAAATCTACACCAATGAGTTTTTCTTCATAAAAATAGAGGACTTCATATCCAAAATCATTATGTCCATTTACAAATGAATTGTGATAATTCTCAGCCGATGTAGTTGAGTACTCCCAGCCTTTTTTATAATGCATGTATCTATGATATTTCTCAAAAAGTTCCAGATGTTGATGTGTTAACGTGGGTCTTTGAATATAGGTTTTTACATCTTGTGCTTTTTTTAAGACGCGTCTTGCTGATTTTGAAAAGTGAAAGTTCTGCGCATCTATTTTAATGCTCTTACACTCATCACAACCAGTACAAATAGGCCGGAAGTACATTTTGCCAAATCTTCTGTATCCTCGTTCTATGAGTGCCTCGCAAGACTCTTTAGAACAGTTCTCTATGAGTTTGTAGTGTGTGGTCTGCGTTTTATCTTTAAGGTAAGAGCATTTGTCCTCAAGGGAGAACTCTTTTAAGAGGTTCATTGTCTATTTTGAGCGATTAAAACGCCCTCTATCATTTTGTCTATATCACCATCGAGTATAGCAGAGACGTTCGAGTAGGCTTCATTGGAACGAGTATCTTTTACCTGCTGATATGGTTGCATAACATACGAACGTATTTGATGTCCCCAGCCTATTTCACTTTTTGCAATACCGCTCTCTTTTGCTTTTTGCTCTTCAAGCTCAAGTTCATAGAGACGTGATTTAAGCATCTTCAGTGCAGTTGCTTTGTTTTTGTGCTGGCTTCGGTCATTTTGACACTGTACTACAACGCCGGTTGGGATATGTGTAATGCGGATGGCAGATTCAGTCTTATTGACATGTTGTCCACCTGCACCACTTGAGCGGTAGGTATCTATGCGAATATCTTTATCATCTATCTCTATGTTGATGTCATCATCAATCTCCGGAGAGACCATAACAGAAGCAAAAGAAGTGTGTCTTTTTGCGTTAGAATCAAAAGGACTGATACGAACCAGACGATGGATGCCATTTTCTACTTTTAAGTAGCCATAGGCATTCTCACCTTTTATGAGTATAGAGACATCTTTGATGCCTGCCTCATCACCGGCTTGATAATCAAGTACTTCAACTTTGTAGCCACGGCGCTCTGCCCAACGCTTATACATACGTAAAAGCATTTGCGCCCAGTCTTGACTCTCTGTACCACCAGCACCGGGATGGATGGAAAGTATAGCATTGTTTGCATCACTCTCCCCGCTTAAGAGCACTTCTATCTCCATAGCGCGTATTTGTGCTTGTAGTTCGGGTGCATCTGCGTAGAGTGCTTCAAGAGATTCTGTATCATCTTCTTCTTTTGCCATTTCGTAGAGTTCTGTGGCATCTTCTACCGCTGCGTTTGCAATGTTATATTTCTCTAGTTTTCTTTGGAGTTGTGTCTTCTCTTTTTGGATTTTTGCTGCGTTTGCAGCATCATTCCAAAAATCTTGAGAGTTCTCCATTGCTTCTATTTCCTCAAGACGTGCTTTTATCTTTTGAGGTTCGACAACATCAGTGATGTTACTCATTTTGAGCCTAATATCTTTTAAAAGTTCTGTATATTCGTAATTATCCATAAAAGCAATCCATATATTGTATAATTGCGATTATATTCTATAGAGGCTTAAAATGAAGATTATTTCTCATCCACTTAGGTTAAAAGAGACCTTACGAGACGCTCAAGGCAGTGTTGGTTTTGTTCCAACTATGGGCGCTTTACATGAAGGACACCTTGAACTTATAAAAAATGCGCGAAAAGAGAATGATATTGTCGTGGTTTCTATTTTTGTCAATCCGACACAGTTTTTGGAGGGAGAAGATCTCGATAAGTATCCACGAAGGGATGAAGCAGATAAAAAGATATGTGAACTTGCAGGAGTAGATATACTCTTTTTCCCAACGGCACAAGATATCTACAGCGAAGATGAAGTGAAACTCCAGGCGCCAAATGTACGCGGTTATATTCTTGAAGGCTTTACCCGTCCCGGACACTTTAGCGGTGTGCTTACAGTGGTTATGAAACTGCTTAATATTGTCTCCCCAACACGTGCCTATTTTGGTAAAAAAGATGCACAGCAGCTTCATCTCATTATGCTTATGGTAAAACAGTATTTTATGAGTGTAGAGATTGTTCCCATTGACACTGTTCGCGATAGTGACGGTTTGGCGCAGAGCAGCCGTAATGTTTACCTCTCAGCAGAGCAAAGAGCTGAAGCTCTCAAGATTCCTACATCACTTTATCATGGAGCAAAGCTGATATCTCAAGGTGTAACGGATGTAGAGAGAATTAGAAAAGAAATTCTGGAAATTTTAAGCGGCTTGGAAGTTGGCTATGTTGCAATATTAAGTCGTGAATTTGAGCCTATTGATACAGTACAAATCGGCAATAGTATCATCTTGGTCGAGGCAATCGTAGGGGAGACGCGACTACTTGACAACATCTGGCTCTAAGTAGCCGTCTTCTATCATTATTTCAACTGAGCGTTTGAAAACAGGCACAGAAGTTTGTGCAGCAAACTGGCTCTTTTTGGGTTGGATGACTACTACACCAATGGTATATCGGTGTTTTTTGTCATTGGCAAAGCCCATAAACGCAGTGTTGTATTTGCGTACATATTTCCCTTTTTCTACAATATGTGCTGTTCCTGTTTTCCCGCCTATTTGTAGTCCCGGTGTTATAGCCTTTTTTCCTGTTCCTTTGTTGACGGTTTTTATAAGAATTTTTTTAACTCTCTGTGCTGTAGCACTTGATATGACCTGTTTAACTTCAAGTGGTGCTAGTTTTTTTGTCTCCCCACGCTCATCAATAAAAGCATCAACTATTCGAGGATAGACCATCTTCCCATTGTTATTAAAGACATCATATGCACGCATCAACTGCATAAGGTTTGCCCGAATACCATAACCATAAGCACAGGTAGCTTTATAGATCTCATTATCAAGACGTTTTTGAGTTGGAATGTATCCGGTGCGCTCATAGATAAGATCAGGTGTTGATTTTTGTCCAAATTCAAATTTCTTGAGTCCCATATTAAACTGGTATCCGGAGAGCTTTTGAGCAAGCTGTGCTATACCGATGTTAGAAGAGTATACAATGACATTCTCGGCAGAGAGCCAGTCAAATCTATGCTCATCAGTGATGACTTTTCGACCCATTCTAAATCTTCCGTTATGTCCATTGACCAAGTCGTACGGGTTTACGAGTTTATGCTCTAAAAGAAGTGAAAAAGTGATGGGTTTTAAAACACTTCCCGGTTCAAAACTATACTCTATCATATTACTGTTGAGTGAAGGATAGTCACTGCGTTTAATGGCCTTTGGGAGGTATCTGTTGGAACTTGCCATTGCGAGTATTCGCCCTGTACGTGAATCCATAATGGCTATCATCACCTCTTTTGCACGCAGTTCTTTTTTCATTTTATCAAGCATCTTCTCTATTTTTATCTGAAATGCTACGGGAATAGTGAGTTTAATGCTTAGTCCATTTATTTTTGGCTTGGTAAAGCTCTCTTTGTTTAAGATGATGTAGCTGTTGACATCTCTTTTTCCGCGTGAGTAACCGTCTTGACGTGGAGAGAGTTCATCATCCCAACGCTTTTCAAGTCCTTTTACTCCTTTTACAAAAGTAAAGCCATCTTTTTCAAGTTT
>JALUZQ010000169.1 GCA_027011725.1 Sulfurimonas sp.
TCTTGTCAGATCTTTTAATACAACATCTCCAACATAGTGCCCATATGTATCGTTAATCGTTTTAAAATGGTCAATATCGAACATCAAAAGAGAAAAAGGAGTATTACTGCGTTTAGCGCGCGCTATGTGTACATCTATTTCTGCATTTATCTTATAACGATTATAGACCTGTGTGAGACTGTCTGTTGTTGCAAGGTTCTCAAGCTTTTGCTCTAGTTTCATCTGAATAGTTACATCTTTAGCACTCACAACAAAGTTTTTTTCTTTCGTATATTCATCATCAATAGGAGTAATACTCGTATCTACATAGTATATTTCACCATTTTTTTTCTTATTGATGATTATGCTATTATAATTTTTTCCGGCTAAGATGGTATTCCACAGCTCTTCATAAAATTCTCTTTTATGCTGACCCGATTTAAAGATGTTTGTTTTTGACCCAATAAGATCTTCCCTGCTATACCCTGAGTGTTGCACTAAAGAGTCATTTACGTATTTTATAATGCCGTTGTTATCGGTAATAAAGACCATACTATCACTCTGTTCAAGTGCTTGAGCGAGTAATTTTACTTTATTCTCTTTTTCAACAATGTCACTAATATCATTGATGGTACCATACAAACTTACAGCTTGTGCATTGTTATCACGTTCGATCAAAAATTTAACATCTACCCAGCAAATCGAACCATCAGCAGCAATAATTCGATGCAAATAGGTAAACCTGTCCACTTCTTTATTTTCAAGGTTTTTCTGCAGTGTCTCTAAAAAAGGTTCTATATCCGCATCATGTATGATGGATTTATAATGAATCTTATGTTGTAAGAAATCTTCGCTGCTATAGCCAAATTGCGAGATGTTTTTTGTTATATAATTTAACTGGCAATCAAAGCTCTCAACACTACAGCCAAAAATAACAATACTCGACACTTCAAGAATCTTTGTATATTCTAAAAGTCTTTTATGCTCATCAGGCGAATTTTGCTGTGGAAGATTTTTCATAAAACCATTATACACTACTTATACGAAATTGAGTATATTTTATCACTTAAAATAACTAATATTATTTAAATGTTACCCTATTTCTACCATTTTCTTTTGAAAGATAAAGCGCTTGATCCACTCTCTCAAGCAGAGATGCTTTCGTATCATTCTTTACAAAGGTCGAGACACCTATGCTTATGGTGATTTTGTAGAGATTGTCTATACTGTAGTTTTCTACCAGCCGTCTGAGCTTCTCAGCGATATACAAAGCTTCGGACTGGTTCGCTTTGTTGAGTAACAACATAAACTCCTCTCCACCCCATCGTCCAAAGCTATCGACCTCACGGATATTGTTGCTAATAAGCTCACTTAACTTCTTCAGCACTAAATCCCCCACATAATGTCCATAGGTATCATTGACCTTTTTGAAATAATCTATGTCGAACATCAGCACAGAAAATATCTCACCGTATCTCTTTGAACGCGCGATCTGATGCTCTATAATCTCGTTTATTTTATAACGATTGTATACCTTTGTCAGGCTGTCGATGGTGGCAAGTTGTTTGAGTTTATTCTCTATTTTGATCCTGTTACTGACATCCGTTCCTGTAAAAACAAAATGCTCTATTTTATTTTCATGCCCGAAAATAGGTGCTATGTTAAATTCAACATAGAACTCCTCTCCACTTTTACTTTTATCTACTATGACATCGTGGTAGGTCTCTCCTGAGAGAATGGTATTCCAAAGTTTTCTGTAAAATGCCTGATCTTTTGCATTTGATCGTAAAATACTCGGTTTTGAACCAAGCAGCTCCTCTTTAGAGTAGCCTGAGAGTCTCACAAAAGCCTCATTCACATAGACGATATACCCACTCAAATTTGTTATGAGTACCAGTTTGTCTGTATATTCCAAAGCTTTTGCCAAGAGTGTCACTTTCTCTTTTTGTCTGACAATCTCCGTAATATCAACAATACTTCCGGCACCCGCATAGTGACCGTTATCTATAGTAGTCTCTACCGTCAGACGCATCAAACGGATCTCTCCACTTTTTGTGAGTATTTCTATATCGCTGTATGAGTTGAAGAATCTCTCCCCTCTTAAACGTCTTTGAATGATCTCTTGTATCTCTTGGCGTTTTTTCTGAGTCACAAGTTCCCACGGATGCATTTGCAAAAGTTCTTTTTGCGTATATCCTGTCATCTTTTCAAGAGCTTTATTGACATACACAAAATACTCTTTATAGATAAAAAAGCCTATCTGACTTACCTCAGCAATGTTGTTAAACTTTGCTTCACTCTCTTTACGTTTTTGTACCTCTATATTGAGAGAGATGCTACTTGCGACTGCCACCGAGAAATCACACTCGTTTTTACTCCACTTCTTTGCAGAGCGCTTCGCTGCGTTTACCATAATGCCGATGAGCTCACCGTCGGTTAAAAGCGGAGTGATCAAAAACGACGCAGAAGATGAGAGCTGCATATACTTTTTAAATGATTTACAAATAAGATTTTTCTCATCATTTCCATCTAGTAAAATGGGGACTTTTTTCTCAAATTTCTTTATACACTCAAGGGGAATATCTATGGTAATCTCTGTATCTTTTGTAAACTTTTTACTTTTTTTATTATAGATACCGACACACTCTAACACTCCTGCGTCCTGCTTATAGAGCCAAACGCTTGACCGTTGAGCATCAAGAGATTTCGTTACGATCTTCAGTATTTTCTTGAAAGTACGTTCGATGTTCTTAGACTCTATTTGGGCAAGTTTTACAAGGGCATTTTTAAAACGTTTGTTTTGTTCTTTTATCTGATGGAGTTTGTTTACAAGTTCCCGGTTCTTATCTTGATAAAAGAGTATAAGCTCACCATTAGCAAGCTTCTTGATGGTATAAAAACGCCAAAACTTCACTCCGCCCTTTTTATACTGTTTTATTTCAAGTTTCTGTGTCTCTCCAAAGGAGTAAACGCAAAAGAGCTTTTCAAGCAGCGCATCATCAAGCTTCTTATCAAAGACCTCTGTAATGTTCTTTCCAATAACATCTTCAGAGAGGGAGTCTGCATTTTTCGCACGTTCGTTATAGTCCACAAAAATAAAATCTCCATCTACATATTTGTAGATAATCACACATTCAGGTAAGTCATTGATAGAGATCTCAATATTTTTGCTACTATGCGACACCGCGCTATTCTCCCGTTTAAATAATAAATCTTATTATATAACAATGATACTTAAGCATTGTCATTTTCTACTCACCAGCACACCACCTGTTACAATTAAGCATATACCGACAAAGCTCAAAGTATCAGGAAAAGCATCTCCGAGCATCCAACCAAAACCTATGGCAAAGGGTATGTTTGTATAACTCACCACCCCTATAATACTCAAGTTTTTTGCACTATATGCTTTGGTAAGCAGCCATTGCGAAAGTGTTGAGATGATACCCATGAGTACAATAAGCGTCCATATTTTTAAGCCCTCAGGCAACACAAACGCAGGAAATAAAAAACCAAGCGCTGCAGGTGCCTGCACAAATGGGGCAACAAGAAAAAGCAGTGCTGGCAAAAATGCACCTACTCCCACAAAAGAGAGGACTATCACCCGTGAGTCATATATATCTTTTATCTTCTTTATCGTCGTATATGCAGCTGCTGCAAAAAAACCGCCAAGTACACCCAAAAAGTGTGCATAGGAGAAATCTATACCAAAAGGTTTGGTAATAAGTACCGTACCGCTAAAACCGATAAGCAGGGCAAAGAGCACCCGCCTGCTCAAGCGCTCCTTTAGGAGAAAATATGCCAAAATTGTGACAAAGAAAGGCGAAGTTTTGTTGAGTGTAATGGCTTCTCCAAGAGGAATGACCGTGATGGTATAAAAGAAAAGTATCATCGCACTAAACCCCAAAAATCCTCGTAAAAAGAGCAGATGAAACTTTCCGCCTGTGAGCTTTGGAGGAGTATGTTTGAGTGCGTACAAGATGAGAAATATTCCAAAAAGATTTCTAAAAAAGACGATCTCCAATGCAGAGATATCCTCTGCAAGTATCTTTGTAATGGCACCATTGAGTGCTGAAATCAGTGCCGAGGCGAGCATAAAAAGCACGCCGCTCTCTACCCGCTTTAACACGTTTTATTTTCCAGTACAAAGTCCATCGCTTTGGAATTTACAAATGCCAACTCATACCACTGTTTTTTGGGTGCAATGAGGGTGAGTCTTGCGGGGTTGCTCGAACGAGAAAGTGCTACATAGAACTGTGAAGGAGCAAATATCTCATTTGTCTCGATTATCAAATCCTCTATGCTCATTCCTTGTGATTTATGAATGGTAATAGCAAATGCAAGCTTTATAGGGTACTGATAGAGAGTAAAAAGCTCCTCTTCGACCATCTCTTTTTTTCCCTTGATTGTTTTTTCCTTCCACTGCGTTTTACTCTGCGCGACACGTTCGAGTTTTATCACTTTGGCGTCACTCTTTTGCACATAGACATAGCTCTCATCGGCATTGACGATAATGCCGCGTTCACCATTAAAGTAGTTCCACGCATTTCTTGTAAAGAGCACAGGTGCGCCGATTTTAAAGAGGAGCTCTTTTTCTATTCTGGCATCTTCCATAAAACGCTCTATTTCTCTCTCTTGCACCGATTTTAAGTGTTTGATTACCTGTACTTCCCTGCTTTGGAGCTCCTCATCTATAAACTCAAGTTGCATTTTGTTGTGTCTTTGTGCAGAGATATTTTTGCCAAAGAGAAAGGTAAAAGCACTCAAATCCTCTGGCAGCGGCTTAATGAATGCATTAAGTTGATTATGTATCTGCTCGTTGATGTGCCCAAAACGCACTGCGTTTAACAGCTCTATAAACGCAATGTCATCAGTACGGTAGATGTGTGTCAGCTCTATTTTTGTAAATGCAAACGCAGCCCATGCAGGAGATTCAAAAGCAAACTCTACCTCAGAGTATCCACGCACGACCGGGGGGAGTTGTAAAAAGTCACCCACTACAAGCAGCACTCCGCTAAACGCAGCCTGCTCTAAACGCAGTGCTATCATCTCAAAAAGTGATCTGCTTACCATAGAGATCTCATCAATGACAATAAGATCCATACTTGAGACAAGCTTTTTTATCTTCTTTTTTATCTCATATTTGCCGTTTTTTTGCAACTCATCTACATCTGAAGCAATACCAAGGTCAAAGAAACTGTGCAATGTCTGCCCGTTTATCAAAGTGGCTGCCATCCCTGTTGAAGCAAGCTTGGCGACTTTTTTCGCGTTACTTTCATACATTTTTATGACATGGCGCGTAATGGTTGTTTTTCCCACACCCGCGCCACCTGTTAAAAAAACATTCTTTTTATTTTGCAATGTATCAAAGGTAACAGTTTCGTAATTCATACGCGAATAGTAACAGCATTTCATATAAAATTTAATTAATACCACTATAATTACAAAATGAATGAAAAAATCTTAATTGTGGAAGACAATAAAACACTTGCAAAGCTCATTGTGAGAAAATTACAAACCTCTCTTGATATGGAAGTCGATGTCGCCTACTCACTCCATGAAGCCAAACTTTTTCTCAGTCGTGGAAAGTACTTTATAACGCTCTTAGACATCAACCTTCCTGATGCGCCAAACGGTGAAATAGTGGACTATGTCATTTCCAAAAAGAACCATGCCATTGTTCTAAGTGGGAACATTGACAAAGAGTTCCGTAAAGCTATTCTCAAGAAAAATATTATAGATTATGTCAACAAAGGCGGTGTGAATGACATAGAGTACATCGTGCATACCATTGAGAGACTTCGTAAAAACCAACGCCATAAAGTACTTGTTGTAGATGACTCGATGGTCTTTCGAAAACAGATGCAAAATATGCTTGAAAACCTCTTTTTTGATGTCATCACAGTAGCTCATGGAGAAGAAGCGCTTGGAATGCTCAGTGTTAAACAGGACATTTCACTTGTCATCACCGACTACAATATGCCCGTGATGGATGGACTTGAACTCACTCTCAAAATTCGAGAAACTTACTCAAAAGATGAGCTTTGCATCCTTGCACTCTCAGGCAATAACGATGATGAAGTAAGTGCGCTTTTTCTCAAGCACGGCGCAAATGACTACATCAAAAAGCCCTTTTCAAAAGAGGAGTTCTCTTGTCGTGTGAACAATTCTATCGAAGCACTTGAGAACATCCAAAAAATTACCCATTACGCAAATCGTGACTATCTCACAGGACTCTATAACCGTCGCTATTTCTACCAAAGCGTAGGAGAGTACATAGAGCAGATCAAAGAAAATGGTGAACAGTGTGCCATTGCCATGATAGATATAGACCACTTTAAAAAAGTCAACGATACCTACGGACATGATGTGGGAGACAAGGTCATCGTCTCTCTTGCCGATATTCTTAGAAGTAATACCAGCCCAAATGATGTTGTTTCACGCTTTGGCGGTGAAGAGTTTTGTATAGTGCTCAAAAACATCAACCGCTACTCTACTGTAGAGATTCTTGAACGCGTTCGTGAGAGTGTAGAGAAATTTTCACTAGAGATAGATGAACAAACCATCGTCAAGTTTACCATCTCCATAGGTGCCGTACTGCATGATCCTGCCGAGACACTTGATGAGAGTGTAAACGCAGCCGATATGCTCCTCTACAAAGCCAAAAACTCAGGGCGTAACCGTTTGGTATTTCAAGAGGGCTAGTCTTTTAAAAGAAGCAGCTCTCCAAAAGGTGGCTCAGCTTCTTTGGAACTCACCCATTTCACTACATAATTTGGTGCTTCTTTAGGAAATATTCCCTCCATATCTGTAAAATAGAGCAGCAGTTTCACATCATCAAAGTTCGTATCAATAAACTCAAAGACAGGACGAAAATCAGTCCCTCCACCGCCTTTTAAGCTCACATCCAACTGCTCACCACTGTAAAATGTTTTATGAAAATGGAGTTTGTCATCACACACCAAAAGCTCTATCTCATAGTTTGGCACTAGACTCATCAAAAAGTTCACTTCGCTCATAAACTCATTTAAAAGTGCTTCATCCACCGAACCTGAACTGTCCACTGCAATGACAAGCCGAAAGGTCTGTGAAATGTTCGATGGTAAGTAAATCCCTTTATAGAGCAGTTTTTTACTCGGAGGCATCATGGCATAATCATCACGAAAAAATCTATCAAGCGCTAAACGCAGCTCGTCTCTCCAGTCGATTTTACCAAAACGCTCCACTTCAAAGAAACGCTCGATACTTTGCGGTGCTTCGCCGCTTTGCATCTTCGCTTCAAGCGCACTAATGGCCTCTTCGGCTAAAAGCTGCTCTTGGAGTATCTCCTCTTCGAGTTCCTCTTGCGTTTGCTCTAGCTCTTTTTGTTTCTCTTGCTGCTGCTCATTCTCCTGCGGTTTGACATCATCACTCTCATCTGCTTCATACTCCAAATCTTCATCATCGCGGAGGATGTCATCTTTTAACTCGGCATATATCTCCTCTGCATACATCCCGCTAAAGCGCTTGCGATACTGTGCACCATAGGGCATATCGAGACCATTTTGCAGCAGCATATCATTAATGGCCATATCTGTTGCCATCTGCCAGAGCCAGCCGCTGCGTTTGCCTCTTCTTTGCTCATGCGCCAAAGAGGCATGCATCGCACCGTTTGCAAGGACAAACTCTACCTCACTGAGCTCCAAGCCCTCAAGATAGTCACTGTTTATCTCTAGTCTTATTCCGTTGCTCTTAAAAGCCTCTATATCATCATTTATGACAAGCTCAAGT
>JALUZQ010000170.1 GCA_027011725.1 Sulfurimonas sp.
TACACTGCCTGAAGTTGCTGTGTAGCCTTTTTGGTTAAGAGTATTTACTTGACCATCTCTTGCAGTAATGTGTTTTGTATTGATAAACCATCGTGGATCATCACTGTATTTTGAAGCAAATTCATCTTGAAGGAGAGATTTATTTCCATCATTTGCTACATCACAATAGACTTCATAGTAAATGAAAGCATCCCCTTCTGGGCCAAAATATCTCTGTCGTAGTGCATGCGTTCTTCCATAGTAGTGTTTGATCTTATAGTTGAGATCTTTTTTCCCTTCTGCTGCATTTGAGAGATTTAGGTCTGCTGCATATGCACAGTCTGCAGGAGTAGAACACTCTATATTGTAACCGTTTATGGTAATAATCTCCGGATTTATCGCTTTGTTTACTGCTCGTGAGTAGTTAAGATTTAGAAGAGTTTTTACCTCCCCTTTGGCACTAGGAATAAAATCTGAACTAGGCAAAGAGATAGTATTTGGTGTATTGTTCAGGTCTTTAAACTCCTCTCTTATTTGTGTAGAGTTCTCATCTAATATGTGGAGTTTGTACTGGTAGGCGACAGGTAGGTTGATGTTTGCTTTGTCAATTTGCGCCTCTAATGGTTGGGCATAACATCCATCTACAAAGTTTGTTACGATAATATCATCTTTACCAACTGCTTTGATATTTCCATTGAGATGAAAAGACATATTCTCATCACTGCTTTGACTCATATCTGACATATATATGAAAGTGTTCGCTGTGATATTTGCATCATGGTTGATACCGACAGAAGGTGTTATAGAGGAGAGATCAAATTCGTAAGGGTGTATAGTCATATTGATATCTACATATTTTTTACCATTATCAAGGTTAGTATGTACTGAGCTGATATTACATCCGTTTAAATGGTCAAAAGCACTTTCACTGGCAACATAAGCACTGCCGAGTACACAATCTGGAGTAGTTTTAAAGTAGGATCCCACATGGTGGCTTTGGACGATACTGTCTATTTCCGTCCACGAAGTATCGAGTAAAGAGAGTCTGTACTCACCTACTTGCGATATTGAGTTGTTCTTATCGCTGTGTCCATCCCAAAAGTATACGCTTGCATTCTTATCTGTTGTATCTACACAGGTAGGTTTTGTAGTAGAAGGTGACCAAAAATATTTTGCTTGAGCTCCGGCTATATTTTTGTATTTTACATTATAACCGCGTGAGGAGTTATTGTCGATATGATTCGTTGCGTTTACTTCAAGAACATAAGAGTAACCTGCTGCAAGATGTAAGTTTTGAGCTGTGAGTGTTGTTTGGCCTGTATAATTTGGAGTCAGATTGATATTTGGCAGACCTGTAGTATTTTGGTCTTGGTCATAGATGTTTTCTGAAAATGCCTCAGGGCGTATGGCAAAGTTATCACGGGAACAGATGAGTTTTGTATTGATACCGTAGATACACTCCATACAGGTGTCAAGTTGTGCTTTTGTCATTGCTGAATTATAGGATGTTCCGGCATCACTACAGTAGTGTGCTATAGTATCTGTTCCGTTACCGTTTCCCGGTATATTGGTCAGACAGTTTCCATTCTTTACCGCGTCTGGAAAATTGAGCACATTGTAACGTTTTTGCCCATTATTATCGAGTGTTTCTAGCTGGAGTAAATCCCCATCCTCACCGGCAAGATTGTAGCTTATTCTAAACGCAGCATCCTCGCGGGCAATCTTATTAAATGTAACATCATCAGGAATGAGAGGTACTTTAGACTGGTCACTAAAAACAACCCAGATTCTGTCACTGATAGAGTTGGTGATCTCACTACAGGTTGCAGCGGTATAGTGAAAAGATTTTAGGTCAAGCATATCGACACCTACTACGGTACTGATACTCTTGAGAGTATGCAAATCTGGATTGGTACTTGTATTGGCATCAACAGAGACAACACTCAGATTACCGCGTCTGTTCGTTACCTGTGTATTTATATTGTAGTAATAGTGTGAATCATCTGTATAAAGACCATTTTCGATAATGTTGAAGTAACCATAAACAGGGGCGTAAGCACCAACACCTCCATGACAAATAGGAACATCTTGGTCAATAAAGCTTGATCGATTAACAGTGATACTGTCATTTGCTGAGAGAGGAATAGTTAAATCATAATCTATACGTGCAATGATTGGAAGCTTTAATGGTGATGTAAGTGGATCAAGTGAGGCATAGATATAAAAGTAGTCAAATGCATCAAATGAACTAATAGGAATACCTTTTACAAAGCTGTCACTGACATTAAGAGATGAATCATTGATATGTGTTCTCGTAAAGCTGTTTGGTTCTGTTACCCATACGCTGTTTCTGTGGTAAGTTGCTTGGCTTGTATTTATATCAACAAGATTAAAGACAATGTTACTCGCAACAATTTCAGAATCTTTTGTATTTCTAAAGTACATAGCGAGTTCAACCGGTTGGTTGGGATCATTAGGCACGACATCGTCTGCGTTTATATAAGGGCCGTTGCTTGCATCATACCCTGCTGTGAGATAAATACCGTTTTGTTTATAAGCATAATCGTAGCAGATACTTGGTTCTCTTAGACCATTTATCTTATTTACAAATACACCGGTATCCCATGCTGCATCACCAGTATCGGCAATAGCCATTTTAAAGTGGTACGTCTCACCCGGTGTTAAATTGTCAAGTGTTGCATGAAGTTTATGTGTAAGTCCATCATATTCCACAGAAATTGGGGGAGTGTTATTGTTATGTTGAGGAGTATTGTCAATGTAATAAGAACTATTGGTTGGAGAATAACTTTGTCCATAATATCCTTCATTTTGAGAAACACCATTATTCACATTATTTACTGTTACTGTATCATAATTATCGATATTGTCAATTGTAACATATGTTTGATTGTCAACAACCCTAGCAATATTATAGGTTTGGTTTAAATCGCCACCATATATAAAAAACCCAAAGGCATCATTAAACTGTGTACCAACAAATTCATTATATTCCTCAGAAGCAAACTGATAGTCAATCAATAAAAGTCTTGTATTCTCATCTAGTGTCACATCAAATGAAAATATTACTGGATTATAGAATGCTTTTGCATCAATAGCAAGTAAGTCAGAATCATTAAAATGCCCTGAGGGTTCTAATGATTTGGATCCTGAATTATTTGTTGTAAATGATTCTGCAACAGTTGAACCTGTTAAAATAATACCTTCATCAATCTCTAGGTTTGCTCCTGTACCATTTGAATATATTCCTACTTGGGTAGGATCACCATGAATAATTTTTGGGTTTGTAATGGTGATTCCAACACCCTGAATCTGTGCTGCTAGTTCTTCAGGTGTGACACCGTATTTACAGTTTGCAGTAGAACCTGCAGGACAGGCAGTGGCTCCAAAAAGAGATGGTGAAGTAAAAATAAATAAAGGTATAAAAATAGAGAGGGTTTTTATAAAGTTCGTAGTTTTCATAGCGTCCCCTTTTGACAAAAATCACTGCACCAAACAACAGGGCTCAGTAGCAAAGTACAGTTGCTATGATACATTATCTAATTTCTAGACTTTAAATATGCTGAAAGTAAATGGATTTACAAAAATGTGATACATTCTTTTTTCTTATAACTGTTTTTGTGTTTTGAAAGAATTGGACTGAATTTAATGCGTGTTATATATCTTTTAGATAAAATAACACTCTTATAAAAGCGAGGAAATTGATTTTATGAAAAAAATATATATAATAATGACCCTTTTTGCATTTGGCATTTTATTCAATGGCTGTTCAAAAGAGGTAGATGAGTATAACAAACCTGCACTCTATTGGTATGGAAAAATTATTGAGTCCATTTCAAATGGGAATTATGACAAGGCAGATGACTACTACTCCTCGCTGCAGGGAGAGCATATCGGCTCACCTCTTTTGCCTGAAGCTACAATGATTTTGGCTATAGCACATATGCACAACGAAGAGTATCTGCTCACAGAACACTTTTTAAACGAATACATTAAACGGTATGCAAATGCCAATGAAATAGAGTTCGCAGAGTATCTCAAAATTAAAGCGAAGTATAAATCTTTGCCACATCCAAGACGAGATCAGGTATTTATACAAGATGCCATTAAAGAAGCAGAGAGTTTTAAACGCAGCCATCCACGCTCTATGTACTATCCTCTAGTAGATACGATGCTCACACGTCTTTATCTTGGAAATGCCTACTTTAACGAAAGCATTGCAGGATTGTATGAGCGTATCGACAAGCCAAAATCAGCAGCATACTACAGAGACTTAAATCCACAGCCTTGGATAGACTGGAGCAAGGTCGAACCTGCAGAGGACCCTTGGTATAGAGAGTGGTTTGAGGGTGATGGCACGTCGAGCTGGTATGCATTCTTAATTCCAGATACGAAAAGTGTTGTCTCTAGAAACACAGTTAGTGATGAAAATATAACGAAGTAAAGGATTTGAATTTATGAAATTAAGTAACTATGGAGAATTTCCGGCTGATATTCCAGTAATAGCAGAAGATGAACTTTTTTTATATCCGTTCATGATTTCGCCACTTTTTTTGAGTGATAAAGAGAACATAAATGCAGCAACGAAAGCCATAGATGAAAACTCTTTGGTCATTGTCTGCACTACTAAACCGGGACATGAAGGTGAACGAGAATTTGACTCCTTGTATGATACCGGTGTTGTCGGCTCTATTATGCGCAAGGTATCGCTTCCTGATGGCCGAGTAAAGGTTCTTTTTCAGGGGCTTGCTCGTGCAAAAACACTCTATAAGGTTTCAGATGCTCCGCTTATCGCACATGTCGACATCATTACACCGACGGAGTTAGAACCAATCAAAGCAGATGCTATACTAGAAGTAGTACGAGAAAAAGTGAGAGCACTCTCCTCCGTAAGTAATTACTTCCCGCCTGATTTGTTACGCACCATAGAAGAAAATCATGATCATAATCGTATCATTGATCTTATCTGTTCGAGTATTAAACTCAAAAAAGAGCAGGCATATAAACTCTTTGTAGAGACAGATACTGAAAAGCGTTTTTTAGAACTTGTTGATTATCTCATAGAAGAGATAGAGGCGAATAAGCTGCAAAAAGAGATCCGCTCAAAAGTACATTCTCATATTGAAGAGGTGAACAAGGAGTACTTCTTAAAAGAGCAGCTTAAACAGATTCAACAAGAACTTGGCGTAGATACTTCACGAGATGAAGAGATTGAAGAGTATAGAAAAAAACTCGAAGCCAAAAAAGATAAGATGAGTGAGGATGCCTATAAGGAGATATCAAAACAGCTTGAACGTTTTGCAAGGATGCATCCCGACTCATCCGATGCTGCCATGACGCAGACCTATCTTGACTGGGTTTTAGATATTCCATTTGGTGAGTTGGCAAAAAAATCACTAAAAATTGAGGTGGTAGAAGATCAGCTTAACAAAGACCACTTTTCACTTGAGAAACCAAAAGAGCGTATAGTGGAGTACTTTGCAGTCAAGGAACTTTTAGAACTTCGTGGTATAAAAGCTAAAAAAAGTGCAGGGGCAATTCTTTGTTTCTCGGGACCTCCGGGTGTCGGAAAGACCTCTTTGGCAAACTCCATAGCAGCAGCGCTGAAACGTCCGCTTGTTCGTATTGCTCTTGGTGGACTTGAAGATGTAAATGAACTGCGTGGGCATCGTCGTACTTATGTTGGAGCAATGCCGGGGCGCATTACGCAAGGGCTTATCGATGCGAAGAAGATGAACCCTGTTATAGTGCTTGATGAGATAGACAAGGTCACACGTTCTCAAAGAGGAGACCCCACAGCTGCTCTTTTAGAGATCTTAGATCCTGAACAAAACAGTGAATTTCGTGACTATTATCTTAATTTCGATCTTGACTTGAGTAATGTTATTTTTATTGCGACTGCAAATGATGTCGGGCGTATTCCTGCACCACTTCGTGATAGAATGGAGTTTATCACACTGAGCTCTTACACACCGCAGGAGAAGTTTGAGATAGCGCGTCGCTACTTGATTCCACAAGAGTTGAAAAAACATGGACTGAAAAAGAGCGAGCTGAGCATTTCTAAACCGGCTCTACGTGAACTAATACACTCTTATACCCGTGAAGCAGGTGTACGTAACCTTCGTAGACGTATCGCTGAAATGGCACGAAAAGCAGCCTTGGAGATCTTGAAACATCCAGAAGTGAACAAAGTAAGTGTCACAATGAAAAACCTGAAAACATTTTTTGATAAAAGTGTCTTTGAGATCGAAAAAACAAATAAGGTACCGGTTGTTGGCGTTGTCAATGGCCTTGCGTGGACTGCAGTAGGTGGAGATGTCTTGAAAATTGAGAGCATCCGCATAAAAGGAAAGGGTAATTTTCAACTCACAGGAAGTTTAGGTGATGTGATGAAAGAGTCCGCACGTATCGCTATGAGTGTGGTGAAAACTTTGATAGACAAGAGAAAGCTGCGCATCACACAAGATAATATTCCTCTCACACTCAAAGAAAAAGAGGAGATCATCGATGTAGATCCTAGTGAAGTCTATAAGCGTTATGATCTGCATATTCATGTTCCAGATGGTGCAACACCAAAAGATGGACCGAGTGCCGGTATTGCAATGGTCACTGTCATAGCTTCAATTTTAAGCTCATATAAAGTACGTTCAGATGTAGCAATGACAGGAGAGGTCTCTTTGACAGGGGATGTTCTTCCTATTGGCGGTTTAAAAGAAAAACTCATAGCTGCGTATAAAGCTGATATGACAAAAGTGCTGATTCCGGCAAAAAATTATGAGCGTGACTTGGAAGATATTCCTAAAGAGGTGCAAGAAGCTGTGGAAATTGTGCCTGTAAAAAGGGTAGAAGAGGTTTTAAAACAAGTTCTTGTATAAGAACTTGTTTGTGTATATAGCTGCGTTTAGACGATTACCGTCGCCATTTTTTTGAGTAGATCATCATTTCTAATGGGCTTCATTAAGAAGCCATTTGCACCTGATTCGAGCGCTTCACTCTTTTTTGTTTCATCTGTAGTAAGCACAATGATAGGAAGCTGACGCAGGTTGTCATCTGCTCGTACAACTTTAAGCATCTCTATACCATTCATAATAGGCATAATGATATCTAAGAGGATGAGGTCTATGTCGTCACGACCTTTAAGCTCTCCTATCGCATCAGAACCATTCTTTGCCTCAATTACCTCTTTTACATGACCACTTTTCATCAACATAGATTTTAAAAGTTTTAAGTTAATCATGTCATCATCTACAGCTAAGACAACTAAGTCAGTTCTTTGCATCTATTTTTCCTTTCTTTTATATAAATTTTTCAATAACCAAACGCAGCAGGTCTTTGTTGACAATGTTGCGTATTGTCTCATGCACGTATGCAATAGAATCACTTTGATCTTCATTACTGCTCATGAGTACAAGATATGTTGGAAGTCCACTTTCTTCACTTGCCTTTTTGACAAGTTTTGAAAATGCTTCAAGATTAAGATTCTTCAACTCTTTGTCGAATAAAATAACCTTATAGTTATTGTCCGCTACTTTACTCTCTAAATCTAAGAGAGAGTTTGCTACTTCATAACTATATCCGAGTGAATCTAAAACCTTTTGGAAGAGTTTTGTCTCAAATGGACTCTTTTTGACAAGTAAAATGTCAGCAGTATAGCTTTGGGTTTGAGCTTCTTCTTGCATAGGTTCTTCTGATACAGATGCTTCATTTACAGG
>JALUZQ010000171.1 GCA_027011725.1 Sulfurimonas sp.
ACTGGAGCTCGTGGACTACGTGCAATTCTTGAAGAGAGCATGATAGACATTATGTATGAACTTCCAGAACATGAAGGGTATGAGGTGTTGATAACAAAAGAGGTCATAGAGAACAATGAGCAGCCTATTTACATCAAAAAATCTACTCAAAAAACAGCATAAGGCAAACAGATGATATTTAACAAAATAGTAGGACTCTTTTCCAACGACTTATCTATCGACTTGGGAACTGCAAATACAATCGTGATTGCAAAAGGAAAAGGTATCATTATCAATGAGCCTTCTGTTGTTGCGGTCAAAACAGAAAAGTATGGTCAGCAGCGTGTTTTGGCAGTTGGTCATGAAGCAAAAGACATGGTCGGAAAAACTCCTGGCAATATCAAAGCTATCCGTCCAATGCGAGACGGTGTCATAGCTGACTTTGATATGACAGAGAAGATGATACGAAAGTTCATCGAAAAAGCACACGGTAGAAGTGCGCTTATCTCTCCTCGTATCATTATCTGTGTACCGTATGGTTTGACACAGGTTGAGCGTAAGGCGGTTCGTGAGTCAGCTCTGAGTGCCGGCGCACGTGAAGTATTTCTTATAGAAGAGCCTATGGCTGCGGCTATTGGTGCAGGTGTGGACATTCGTGAGCCACAGGGGCACCTCGTTGTTGATATCGGTGGTGGTACTACAGAGATAGGTGTTGTTTCACTCGGAGGACTTGTGCTTTCTAAGTCAATCCGTACTGCAGGTGATAAAATAGACCAAGGCATCGTCAACTACGTAAGAAAAAAATACAATCTTCTCATAGGTGAGCGAGTTGCCGAAGAGATAAAAATCAACATCGGTACAGCAGTAACACTTGACGAAGATTTGACGATGATCATCAACGGGCGCGACCAGGTTGAAGGACTTTTAAGTTCTGTTGAGCTTACAAGTGAAGATGCACGCGAAGCGATGAAAGAGCCTCTTAAAGAGGTTGCAGAAGCACTCCGTGACGTTTTAGAGCAAATGCCGCCTGATTTGGCTGGAGATATCGTAAATCACGGTATTATCCTCACAGGTGGCGGCGCACTTATTCGCCAACTTGACAAATACCTCTCAGACATCGTAAAAATTCCGGTTTTTGTAGCAGACGAGCCTCTTCTTGCTGTTGCACGCGGAACAGGAAAAGCCTTAGAAGAGATAGACCTCCTCCAAGAACTTTTTGAGAATGAATAAAAAAGCGCTCTCATACTTTTTTCTCCTCTTAGCACTCTTTTTGGGTGCTTTGGTTTATTCTCCTACTCTACAGTCACCTTTTATCACAGCTTTGAATTCCATTAAAAACAGTTACTTTCATACCATTGAGGCTATTGATTCGGCAATAGATGCACACTTTTTTCAAGCGCAACATATTCAAGACCTCAAAAGAAAACTGCATAAGTACGAGCGTTTGGAGCTACAGATGCAAGCATGTAAAAGTAATCTCTCAAGCCTTACAAAAGAGAATAATGCAACACTCGCGGCAAATCCGAACATTGAACTTGTACATGCAACTTCATATCAAAAGTTTGGAGACTTTGATCGTTTATGGATAGATATTCCTGATTATAATGCATCGAAGATCTACGGTTTGCTCTACAATGACTATGTAGCCGGCATAGTGATAAATGAACATAATAAACCGCTCGCACTCCTCAACAGCGACATCAAAAGCACCTATGCTGTTTATGTAGGTTCTGAGCATGCACCCGGCATTGCACACGGTAACAATAATGAAAATATTATTGTGAGTTTCATCCCTGCCTGGTTTACTCTTCATGTTGGTGATGAAGTAATAACCTCAGGACTGGACAACATCTTTTTTAAAGATCTAAAAGTAGGAAAAGTCGTCTCTATAAAGCTCTCTCAGGGCTATCAAAAAGCCGTTGTTGCACCCTATTTCAAATCAAACGAACCGGACTATTTTTATATGATCAGGAGTGTTCGATGAGATATATTTTTCTCTTCTTTTTCCTCTTTTTTACGCTAAACGCAGCTGAAAATAAAAAACAAAAAGTAACCATAGGTCTTGGGCCATACGTTCAAACGCAGCCCTATAAAGGAGACACTACTCCTATTTTAGTCCCCTCACCTGTCATCTTTTTTGACAACTCCCTTTTTTACAT
>JALUZQ010000172.1 GCA_027011725.1 Sulfurimonas sp.
TTGGAAAACAGCACTATCTTCCTCTTCAGGAAAACAAAGCAACCCATATCGACTATGAGCTTCGTAAAAAAAACGGGGAGAGCATCTGGGTAAGTCTCAGTGGAAAGGCCATCGATACAAACGTCCCGGCCGACCTTAATAAAGGTGTCATCTGGGTTGTAGATGACATCAGTGAATACAAAAAACTTCAAAATGAGCTGAGAACTCAGAACAATAATCTGCAAAAACTGCTCTACAACATCAACGGCATCAGCTGGACCTTTGATCTGCAAAAAAACCAATTTACCTATGTTGCTGCGAACTCTAAAGATATTTTGGGGTACACAGAAGAGGAGTGGACTGATCTGGACTCATGGAAGATGATGCTACACCCTGATGATAGGGAAGCAACTGCCGAGTACTGTGCAAACGAGACATATAAAGGCAGAGACCATCTTATGGAGTACCGTATGCTTAAAAAAGACGGTTCTGTTATTTGGGTGCTCGATATTGTCACACTTGGCAAAGACAAAGAGGGGAATCCTACGACACTCTATGGTTTTATTTTGGATATTACAAAACAGAAGAACGACCAACTCAAAATAGAAGAGGACAGAAAACACCTCCAAGCAACACTTAATGAACTGCAAAACAAAAATGCACTTCTTGATTATCAAGCGCATCATGATGCCCTCACAGGACTGCCAAACCGTACCCTTTACCATGACAGAATAGACCAAGCCATTCAAAAAGCAAAGCGTACAGGAAAGAAATTTGCCCTCTTTTTTATAGACCTTGACCACTTTAAAGAGGTCAATGACTCACTCGGACATGAGACAGGTGACAAACTCCTTATAGAGTCAAGTAAACGCCTCCAAAGCTGTCTGCGCGCAGAGGACACACTTGCACGCCTTGGAGGAGATGAGTTCACCGTTCTCATTGAAGATATAAAAAAACTTCAAGACATCTCCCATATAGCACAACATATTTTAGATGCTTTTCACCATCCTTTTAGTTTCTCCGGACACGATATATATCTCTCATGCAGTATCGGCATCACCCTCTATCCTGATGATGGAGTTGTCGCAACTGACCTTTTAAAGTATGCTGACAATGCGATGTACAAAGCAAAAGAAGAAGGGCGTGATAACTTTCAGTTCTACAAAAAAGAGATGACAGACCTTGTCTTTGAGCGTATGGTGCTAGAATCAAACCTCCGTCAGGCAATTGTAAACAATGAGTTCACTCTCTACTACCAACCCCAATACGATGCACTGACTCGCAATATCATAGGCATGGAAGCACTTATTCGTTGGAAACACCCTGCACTTGGACTTGTTCCACCTTCAAAGTTCATTCCGCTTGCCGAAGAGTCATCACTCATCATAGAGATTGACAACTGGGTCATGAAAAGTGCCATGAAAGAGGTAAAAGCATGGTACGACAAAGGACTTAATCCCGGTATATTGTCGCTCAATCTTGCTATTAAACAGCTTGAATCACCCACTTTTGTAGAGAGGCTCAAACAGACCATACAAGAGACAGAGTTCAACCCTGCATGGCTTAAACTCGAAGTACTTGAACGCGATGTGATGAAAAACCCGCAAGAGAGCATAGAGAAACTCAAACTTATTCACTCAATAGGCATACAACTCTCCATAGATGATTTTGGAACGGGTCAATCATCTCTGACCTATCTCAAACGTTTTCCGCTCGATCAACTCAAAATAGACCAGTCATTTGTGCATGACATTCACCAAGATGAAGAGGATGATGCCATTGTCCTAGGTATTATTGCCCTTGCACAAGCCCTCAAACTCGACATTATCGCCGAAGGTGTTGAGACAAAAGAGCAGCTCGATTTTTTAGTGCAGCATAATTGTACGCATATACAAGGCTACTACTTTTCAAAACCACTAAACGCAGCTGCACTTGAAAACAGACTCCAAGAGTCCCTATGAAATATGCCTTCATTCTCATAACAGCCATCACCCTGTTTTTTCTCTCTTGTGGAGGAGGAGGCTCTTCTTCACAGCCGCAAAACAACACCCCAGATGTAAATACCTCCCACGATACCAATACAACAGATACAAACGCAACAACTTCTCAAAGTATGCGCCTTATTGT
>JALUZQ010000173.1 GCA_027011725.1 Sulfurimonas sp.
CATTTTTTTGTTGATCTTTACACCCTTCTTTTGAAAAAAGTCATATAAAGAAAGGACATCACTATCAACATTTATGATGCAATCAGCAGATGAAGGCACCTTTTGTCGAACTTTCTCAAACCATGGCAAAAAAGAGAATTTTTCAGCAAGAGGTGTTTCACAAACAAGAGAAACCTTTTTATGCTCTGTAAGAATATAAGAATATAGCGCACTTGCATTTGTAAATGAGTCTGCATCACACTTCAGTACAATATGCTTTGCAGCCTCAATTTTCGTAAAATCTACCAAATCTCTACTTTTTGTCCGCAATTATATACTATTTTTTATTCATTTTATAAACATACGCAAGTACTTCTGCAACCGCACCAAAAAGAGCTTCAGGAATAGTCTCATCTACTTCAACTTCTTTGTAAAGGCTTCTTGCAAGCGGTGGATTTTGTACGATATGTACCTTATTTTCTCGGGCTATCTTCTTGATCTGCGTAGCAATGTTATCTACGCCTTTTGCAACGACTACCGGAGCATGTGCTTTTTCTTCATCATACTTTATAGCTACTGCATAATGCGTAGGGTTAGTAATGATCACATCTGCGTTTGGTACCTCTGCCATCATCCTTTTTCTTGCAGTCTCCATCTGAATTTGTCGTATTTTTGACTTAATGAGAGGGTCTCCTTCCATATTTTTCATCTCATCTTTAATCTCTTGTTTTGACATCTTTAAACCGTCAAAGTACTGTTTTCTCACTATTACAACATCGATAATGGCAAAAACGAAGATAATAAAAAGCATCACAAATGCGATGATCATCATCTTATCTTTAAGCCAGTCAAGTTGGTCATGCAGTCCAAAAAGTGCAACTGTCGGCAATTCGGTAATGAAATAGAAAAAGAAAATAAAACCTACCCCTAATGTGGTAAAGGACTTCAGAGTGATTTTTACACCCTCTATCATTTTTTTAAGTGAAAAGAGATTTTTCATCCCCTTTATAGGGTCTATCTTTTTCAAATCAGGAGTAATTGCCTTTGTGGAGTATAAAAAGCCAAACTGTGCCAAAGCAGCAATGACACCGGCAATGGCAACAGCCACAGCTAAAGGCATTACCATAAGTAAAAATTCACGAATCGTAACGATGGCTATGTCTATCATAAAAAGTTTGTCAAGGGGTGTACCAATAAGAGAAAAATAGTAACGAAAAAGTAAAATCATATGCTTTGCCATAAAAGGAAAAAGCATTAAAAAAGCTAAAATTGCCACAAAGAGAGTGACAACCCCAGATGCATCTTGAGATTTTGGTACATTGCCTTCTTTTCGGGCATCTTCTATCTTCTTGGGGGTGGGTTCTTCTGTCTTTTCTGCATCATCAGCCATAGATATCCCCTAAAAAGTTAAAAATCTAATCGATTTTCATGGAAAGGTCTATCCAATTTGCCTGATGTATCATCGAACCTGAACTTATGGCATCTACACCTGTTTTTGCATACGAAACAATAGTATCAAGAGAGATATTTCCACTCGCTTCAAGCAGGATATGAGGAAAATTTGTATTTCTAAACGCAACGACCTCTTCAACCTGCGAAGGAGTCATATTGTCACACATTACAATGTCACATTTTGCCCGCATCGCCTCTTGGGCGATAAAAAGCGTCTCTGCTTCAACCTCAATTTTAGCAGTAAAAGGAATGACCTTTCTTGCCTTTTCAATGTAAAGAGCAAGGTTTTCGATGGTTTTAAGATGTGTGTCTTTTATCATCAGTGAGTCATCTAAACCCATACGGTGGTTGACAGCACCTCCCATACGCGTTGCATATTTTTCAAAAATACGCAGCATCGGACGTGTCTTTCTTGTATCTAAAAGTTTCACATTGTATTGCTCTATGAGGTCAACATACTGACGCGTAAGAGTAGCGATGGAACTCGCATGCAAAAGCATATCTAAAATCGTACGTTCACAGCGTAACAATGTATGAGAAGATGCCTCTATGGTCGCTATGACATCACCTTGCAAAAATGTCTCACCATCATATTTGAGCCATGATACTTTAAGACCTTCCAATCTTGCTAATACATCTATATACTTCTGCCCAGCTACAACCCCATTGCTTTTTGCAATAATCTTTGCAGAAGCCGCAACGGCAGGTTCAACCAAAGCATACAAATCTCCACGACCGACATCTTCAGCCAAACTTGCCTTTACAAACTCTTCTATCATAACTCTAACATTCTCTCAAGCGCAATTTTTGCCCACTTTTGCGTCTTTTCATCGACTTCTATTTCATTGATAGGTGCGCCGTCTTCAATCGCTTTGAGCGTTAGGTACACATCTTCGAGTGTTGTCTCATTCATTGTAGGACATTCCGGTTTTGTTGAACTTAAAACATAAGTGTTTTTTGGTCTCAGGCGATTGACCATATTAAACTCTGTCCCAACTGCTACTTTTTGATCTTCTGCCAGCTCTGTAATGTATTTAATAAGCTGTGAAGTAGAACCGACAAAATCACTCGCCTCACAAATAGCAGGGTCACATTCAGGGTGCGTCGCTATCAATATACCCGGAAATTTTTTACGATAGAATTCAATATCTTCAAGCGTAAAGAGTTGATGTACAGAACAAAAGCCGTCATAACAGATGATGTCTGCCTCTTTTGGATCGCCCTCGTGTCCTATGACCATAGATTTCAGGCCCATTTGGTTAGCAATGTTCTGCCCAAGACATCTATCTGGAACGAAGAGTATCTTTTTGCCCTCTTTAAGCGCTTTTTTAATGATGAACTTTGCATTGGAGCTTGTGCAGACCATTCCCCCCATCTCTCCAACTTTTGCCTTTACATCTGCGTTTGAGTTGATGTAAGTAATAGGAAGAATGTTCTCTTTGGCAATGCCATGCTCTTCTAAGAACTTCACAGAGTCATCATAGTAAAGAGAGTCTATCATTCGTGCCATCGCACAACAAGCGATCTTTGGCATAACGACACGTTTTTTTGGAGAGAGTACTTTCACACTTTGCCCCATAAAACCAACCCCACAAAAGAGGACGAACTCCGAGTCATCATTCATCGTCTTTTTTGCAAGTTCCAAAGAATCACCTGTAATATCGGCAAGTTCAAACACTTCATCTCGCTGATAGAAGTGCGCTACAAGTGTCACACTTAGACGCTCTTTGAGCTCAATAATTTTTTGTTTTAATTCTTCGTTTGTATATTTCAAAAAAATTCCTACATGATTTATTGAGAGAATTATATCAAAAAAATATTTGTATTAACTAATGCGACTGCTTACAAAACTTCTCGGCCCGCTCTTCATACGAATGGAGTGTTTGATAGGCATAGGCATCTTGTCTCATATGTTTTTTGTAAAGTTCTGCTTTAAGTTTAAAGACCTTGCAAAGTCTGCTATTTTCAGCACTGTTCGCTGCGTTTGCCTTAGAGTCTGTTGCAAAAACTGATGATATCAATATAAAAGCAATCAATAAAATTTTCATTTTCAATCCTTATCTGAAATTTATACGCTTAAAAATTTTATCATAAATTTTTTCATAATTTTTTAAGCTATATCAAGTTTTTTTCTTTCTTTATATGCTTGTAATGATTCTTTATGTAGAATTACTCAATTAATTTTAGGACAACATATGGACTTTTTAACAAATACAAACGCACTCTTTTTCATCGCTGCTTATCTTGTGGGCGGTATTCCTTTTGGACTCATTCTTGCAAAGAAATTTGCCGGTGTCGATGTCAAGGCAAGCGGGAGTAAAAGTATCGGTGCTACAAATGTACTGCGTGTAGTCAAAGAGAAAAACCCGAAACTTGCAAAAAAACTTGGTATTGCCACTTTGGCACTCGATGCACTCAAAGGTGTAGCGGTCTTAACAGTCGCTTATTTTATGGGTCTGAGCGAAGCAACACTTTGGGGTATTGCAGTGCTTGCAGTCATTGGTCACTGTTTTTCTCCGTATCTGAACTTTGAAGGCGGAAAAGGTATTGCAACCGGTATGGGTGTGATGATGTTCATGCTGCCGTATGAGACACTCATTGCTCTAGCTGTGTGGGGCATTATGGCAAAGACGCTGCGTATCTCGTCTGTCTCATCTCTCACAGGAGTCCTCTCACTTCTTATAGCAAGTTTTATTATTCATCCACAAATGGCACATGCTCCGGTTGTGTTCATTGTCTTCATTCTTTTTTACAAACATATTCCAAATATCATCCGCGTTATTAAAGGTGAAGAGAAAAGAGTTATATAAATGACAATTCATATTGAAGATCTAAAACTCCAGTGCATCATTGGAATTTTGGATTTTGAGAGAGAGCAAGAGCAGGATGTCATTATCAATGTTGAGATTGAATATGATTTCAACGATCAGTTTATAAACTATGCGGATGTTGCAAAACTCCTTACAACTCATATGAAAGAGAAGAAATTCTTACTTATTGAAGATGCTCTAGAAGCACTCTCAAAAAATTTGAAAAAAAATTTTTCACAGTTAAACACCCTCCATCTAAAAATCACAAAACCTTCGATATTGCCCGACTGCAGGGTAAGTGTAGCCAACTTCTACAGATTTGATTCTTAATTAGAACTTCACTTTTTTTTAAAAAAAATTGAAAAAAACTTTAAAGTTAGCTAAAAATATGCTATGATTCCGCAAATATTTAAGATATAGGAAATACTGAATGCGAATTCTAATTATAGAAGATGAAGTAACATTAAACAAAATGCTCGCTGAAGGGCTCAAAGAGTTTGGTTATCAGAGTGATGTAGTTGAAACACTTAAAGATGGTGAGTACTACCTTGACATACGTAATTATGACCTGGTACTTATGGACTGGATGCTCCCAGATGGAAACTCTGTTGACATCATCGGTTCAATCAAAGCAAATACTCCAAAGACTGTTGTAGTTGTTATCTCAGCAAGAGATGATAATGAGAGCGAAATTGAAGCACTTCGTGCTGGTGCTGATGACTATATCAGAAAACCTTTTGATTTTGATGTTCTTATTGCACGTCTTGAAGCACGTTTACGTTTTGGCGGTAGCAATATCATCGAGATCGAAGACCTTACAATCAACCCTGAAGAAGAAAAAATCACTTACAAGGAAGTTGACATAGAACTCAAAGGAAAACCTTTTGAAGTACTTACTCACCTTGCACGTCATCGTGACCAAATCGTTTCAAAAGAGCAACTCCTTGATGCTATTTGGGAAGAACCAGAACTCGTTACTCCAAATGTAATTGAAGTCGCGATCAACCAAATTAGACAAAAAATGGACAAACCATTATCTATTACGACTATTGAAACTGTACGCCGCCGTGGGTACCGTTTTTGTTTTCCAAAAGAAGTTTAATGCTATAATCTCCCTTACAAAACTGTAAGGGGTTTATTGTGATATCCAAAAAAAGTATAAGACGTAACTTCCTTATACAACTCATATTCTCTTCTGCTTCACTTATACTCATTTTTTCATCACTTTTATATTTCTACATTGAAAAATCTATTTATGATGAGAAGGTCAATGAACTCACTCACTATGCAAAAAATATCATTAATAACAAATCGGTCTTCCAATCAACTGAAGAGATCTTCGCGGGAAACCTCTTTTCTCTTAACATTGAAATAGTCTATCTTAAGGGTAAAAATATAGACTCAGAAGTGTATGAAAAGACAGAGAAAAAACATACACTTTTAACAATCATCTACCCATTTAAACTCGAGAACAACAGTTATTTAAAAATTACAAAAGACATTACCCCTACTAAAAAACTGCTCAATAAAATCCTGCGCTATATATTTATAATCAATATTGCAGGCTTTATTCTAGTCATTATTTACGCTATTACTCTCTCAAAGATGCTTATAGTCCCAATAACTACACTGAGTAAAAAGCTCTCAAATATGAACGAACATCTCATGAAACCCATCAAAACAGAGGAGCTGCCACTTGAGTTTGAACCTTTGGGAGAAACTATCAACAGGCTTATTTCAAGAATACAAAACTTTGTGAAGTACCAAAAAGAGCTCTTTATAGGGACAGCCCATGAGCTGAAGACTCCACTTGCTGTCATAAAACTCAAAAATCAGGTCACCCTTATAAAAAAACGCAGCCCTGAAGAGTACATAGAAGCACTCAAGGTGACCAATCAAACTATAGATGAAATGAACATCATCGTCTCAAATATTTTAAATATCGGTCGTCAAGAGGGAGCACAACTCGATAAACCTGTAGAAGTCGATGTTATACAGGTACTCAAACAAAAAGCGAATGATTTTAAGCTGCTTGCTGAAAATGAGCACAAAAAGCTCATCATAGACTTCAAACCCGACGGCTTTATGGCTACGCTCCAAGTGAGCCTGCTTAACCAAATCATTCAAAACTTTTTACAAAATGCACTCAAATTCACACCAAAAGATAAAAGCGTTACTCTTAGAAGTAGACAAGATGACTTTGGACTGCTCATAGAGGTCATAGATGAGGGATGTGGCATAGATGATACCGTTGACCTCTTTGCACCTTTTAAACGTCAAGGAAACAAGTCAGGCGTTGGGCTTGGACTCTTTTTGGCAAAAAGTGCCGCAGATGCACTTGGAGCGAAAATCAGCATAAAAAACAGAGAAGACGGAGTGGATGGAACAGTTGCCTCTTTACAGCTAAATTCCAAACTCTCTTGCATAATTCCTACGAATAGATAAATAAAGAGGCTGATTAAAAAATACTAAAGCTTTATTTTGTTATAAATCGCTCACGTAATGAATACAAAGATAAAATATAAGGTTTTTTAATATGGCATTAATCATAAATGAAGAGTGTATAGCCTGCGATGCATGTCGAGAAGAGTGTCCAACATTAGCAATCGAAGAGGGTGATCCTATCTACTACATCGACCCAGATCGTTGTACAGAGTGTGTCGGTATCTATGATGAACCTGCTTGTATCTCAGTCTGTCCTGTTGACTGTATAGTACCGGACAAAGACAATGTCGAAACAATTGCCGAACTCCAGTTCAAATACAAAAACTTAGATCTAGAAGAGTAAGTTTTGGCAAAGAGAGTCGCAGTCATAGATATTGGTTCTAACTCGGTTAGAATGGTAATCTATGAAAAGACATCTCGTTTTGCTTTTCATCTGCTCTACGAAGAGAAATCGAAAGTCCGTATATCTGAAAATGCTTATGCGAACAATGGTGAACTTCAAGAAGTTCCAATGCAACGCACTTTTGATGCGCTGCATGATTTCATGCTTATTACAGACTCTTTCAAAACGAACAAAATTTTATGTGTAGCCACTTCTGCCCTGCGTGATGCACCAAATCAAAAACTTTTCATCAACCGTGTAAAACATAAACTTAAACTCAACATAAAAGTAATTAGTGGTGAAAAAGAGGCTTACTTTGGAGCCATTGCCTGTGCAAACCTGCTACCAAAACAGCATAATGCACTCAGCATAGATATAGGTGGAGGCTCAACTGAGCTTGCTTTTATAGACAAGGACACCGTTTCACATACCCTATCATTAAAATTAGGTACAGTACGCCTGAAAGAGCTCTATTTTGACACCGGTGACATTGATGGAGCAATAGAGTAT
>JALUZQ010000174.1 GCA_027011725.1 Sulfurimonas sp.
AGTAATAGCAGCAAGGCTCAAAAAAGTACTTAAAGATGTTGAAAACATAAAAACAAAAGATGGGAACAAACTCTTTGAAGAGTTTGTTGTTAAAGTACCGGGAGCAGGTGTTATAGCTCACGATGTTGAAATAGGTTTGAGTTCAAAAGATGGCAGTGATGTTGTGCCATACTTGAAACAACTTGAACAAAAATTAGCAGCCATAAAAGGTGTGTATAATATATCTGATGATGCAACGCTTGGTGAAAAAGAGCTGAAACTGCGTGTGAATGAATATGGGCAGGAGCTAGGCTTTAATGAGGAACTCATTGCAAATGAGTTACGTGCATTTTACCTAAAAGGTGAATATGGAAAACTTTTTACTAAAAAAGGGCTTGTCCGTATTAGAATGGAGAGTCCTCTTGATAAGCAGATAGCATCAGTGCAAAATGTTGAATTGCAAGTACCTTCATCAGATAAATATGTGGCGCTCAGAGATATTTGTGATTATAGTTTTGTAAGAAGTTATGTGACCCTGAAAAAAGAGAATGGGAAAAGAGTACGTAGTCTGTATGCTTCAATTGATAAAAAAATCATTACCTCTTCAGAAGTGATGCAAAAAATTGAGCCATATCTTCAAGAGTTGAAAAAGAAGAACGTAGTCGTTGACATAAAAGGAGAAGAAAAAGAGAACAATAAAAATAAAAGAGAGATGATGCAATCAGGCCTCATTGCAATCTTTTTGATTTTTATTACGCTTGTTTGGCTTTTTGATTCTATCAAAAAGTCACTTATCGTCATTAGTACTATTCCTTTAGTACTTTTAGGCGTTTATGTAGGACACTGGCTAATGAACTTGAATTTAACGATGCCTGGACTAATAGGTATAGTCGGTTTAGCCGGCGTTGTTGTGAATGATGGGCTCATTATGGTGGACTTTATAAAAAATGCAAAAGATACGGAAGAGTTGATGCGTCGTGCAAAGACAAGACTCAGACCTATTTTACTTACTTCACTTACAACAGTTCTTGGACTCCTTACACTTATATTTTTCGCATCAGGACAAGCTAAAATACTCCAACCAATGGCAATCTCACTTGGCTATGGTATAGCATGGGCGACAGTACTCAACCTCATTTACGTGCCGCTGCTTTACGCAGTAGTGTATAGAATAAAAGCACCAAAAAAACAAAACAAAATAGAAGGATAGATATGGATTTACAAATTACTCAAGCAGAATTTGGAGTACGACCTCCCGTTGCAAAACCAATACCGGAATTTTTACTCGAAGTAGGAGAAGAGGGTATAAGAGAGCTTATTTCAAAGCATTATGATTTGATAAAACAGAGTGATATATACCATTTGTTCCCACAAGATGATGCTGCGTTTGAGCAGGCAAAGTTAAATTCTTCAGACTTTTTCATACAGATATGCGGTGGACAACCATATTTTACACAGCATCGCGGTGCACCAAGAATGGTTGGACGTCATGCTCCTTTTGCCATTGATGCCAAAGCAAGACAGAGATGGTTAGAACTCTACAAACCACTGATAGTAGAATTAAAAGAGCAGGGTGTAACAGAAACCTCTCTATACTCTTTTTGGAAATATTTAGATATCTTTTCTATCTGGATGATAAATACAAAGTAGTAAGCATTTTATAAGGATGTAGTGAGTATAATTCCGACCTACCAACAATTGGTGCGGGTTCTTAGCTCAGTTGGTTAGAGCTCTCGGCTCATAACCGAGCGGTCGAGTGTTCGAGTCACTCAGAACCCACCACTCTTTTTTTCAGATAATCATCTAAACACTAGTAACTTCAGTCTTATCCTTTAGAAACCCCTTAATTACGAGCTTCTGAGTACGGAACTTTAACACATCAAACTTTAACTCAATCTTAATCAATACTCTATCTATGCTCTTTTGGTGTATCAAAGGTGTACCTAAAAGGTGTATCTAATTGTCAAGCTTATAGTTCTATAAGTGTATCTGTTCTTCGTCTTGAAGCATACTCATAGCTTAACCTATACAATGCCTTTAGGGGTACGGGGGGGGAATATCATTTAGTGATATGCTTATATAGGCTTTCAGATTTTTCTATTAGTTTTT
>JALUZQ010000175.1 GCA_027011725.1 Sulfurimonas sp.
GATCATACTGTTAATGTGAATTCTTTGAAACACATGCCCTGCTACAAACAGTTCAAGTTCAATAGCATCATCTGTATGCCTTACATAGCCTATATCGGAAAATTTTATCTTGGGAGATTTTATAGTGACGATTTTTGCTTCGCTGTGCTCATAATTTTTAATGCTGCAAGCAGAAAAAAAAAGAATGAGCAGCGCTGTTAAATATTTCAAAAGTTACTTATTTTTGTATAAATTTACCACATTTTTTCTCTGGTGTTCCACCAAATATTCTTACTTCAACCGCAGTGCCGTTCTTTGCTATCACTTGTCTTTTACATTCATCTTTTGCTATACAATCCGGATTTTCACATCCAATATTTTCTGGTACTTGTGCCATATTCTTATCCTTAAAAAATTTTTGAAATTATAATCAAATTTTGACAATATGTCATAAAAGAGCGAACTATTTTAAAAATATAATAAAATATTAAAATGAAAATTCACATCGACATCGACTGCTTTTTTGTCAGCGCTACTCGCATCATACATCCTGAGCTCGAACATAAACCCGTAGCAATCGGAGGCAGAAGTGATACCAAAATATTTGCTAAAGAGGCAAAAAATCAGACAGTAAATCTTGAAAATTCGGGAAGCTTTGTACCTACTTTTTATAAAGCCTATGAAACAAAAGATGATGATATAGCTGCGTTTAAAGATGCCGATGGACGTATTCGCGGCATACTCACCACCTCAAGCTATGAGGCAAGAGCCTATGGCATCAAAACTGCCATGAGCATACGTGAAGCGTTGCAGCTCTGTCCCCAGCTTATCATCAAAACGCCAAATATGTCACTCTATCAAAAACTCTCTCACGAGCTGCACGATTTTTTAATGCAAAGAATTCCTCTTGTAGAGCAGGCAAGCATCGATGAGTTTTACGGAGACCTTAGCGGCTGGATAGAAGATGAAGAGATTCCTCAGTTTATAGACAATCTCCGACATGAGATCAAAAAAGAGCTCAAGCTCCCCGTCTCCATCGGTGCTGCAAAAACACGCTACATTGCAAAACTTGCTACAACTTATGCCAAACCCTTTGGATGCAAGACCATTTACGACTGGGAATTTGACAGATTTGTAAACCCTATAAAGGTAGAAGATTTTGCAGGCATTGGACGCAGTATGTGTGCCAAACTAAACGCAGCGCAAATACAAACTCTCGGGGCACTGCGTTTACGCCGCGGCACACTTGAGTCTTGGGGTCCTTATGCCACAGAACTCTACAAAAGGGTCAACGGTGAGAGTGATGCGCCCATCCAAACGCAGCATAAACGCAAGTCCATAGGTATCTCTCGTACATTTGACCCACTATATGACAGAGTTGAGCTTAGACGGCGTGTGCATGTGCTTGCTCGACACTTAAGCTTTGCTATTTACAAACTCGGCGTCACTCCTACAGTTTTTCATCTGAGCATTGCCTATGAAATGCATCAAAAATCGCATAAAAACATTTCGCTCAGTGAGCTCTTTACCGAAAAAAAGTTTGATGAGCTCTGCATCAGCCTCTTTAATGAAGCAGATACACAACGCAGACTTCATGTAATACGCTTAAGCATCAACTGCAGCAGTTTTACCCGTGACTCACGCAAAGAGCTCTCTCTCATAGGCTTTGCAGAGGACAAAGCGATGCATGAGCTCACCATAAAAACACAAAAACTGCGTGAAAAATATGGAATGGACACCCTTAAATTTGCTTCTGAACTTTAAAACAATTATATATAAAAGTTATATTACAAAAAAGTGACTTCTTTGAAAAAAAAGCTTGTAAATATGTAACTAATTATAATTTTTTGTAAATTTTATATTCAAATAAAGAGCAATTTTATACACTTCAAACAAAATTAAGTATAAATAACATAGAATGAAACAGATTGCGAATTAATGCTAGAAGGAAACAAAATTATTATATTAGTTTTCTTTATAATTATTGCGTTTTTGATTTCATACATTGATTCAAAAAAAGGGATAATACCGGACAAAATAATGCTTCCTGCGTTTGTGGGTCTGCTTATTTTAAAACAGTTCGAAACAGGGCTTGCTTA
>JALUZQ010000176.1 GCA_027011725.1 Sulfurimonas sp.
ATCTATACCCTGTAAAAAAAGTCTCCATACAACATAGTAAATAACCAAAATAACAACAATAAAAATCGAGACTGTTTTTGCTCCAAACATCTCATTTTTTTGTGGATCAAATATCAAAGTGTTACGCGTCCATCACTTTTTCAAGTGCTTTTTCATAGCTTGCCATATCAAGTCCAAACTCTTCTATGGTATCTTTTGCTGTAGCAATCGACTCGTCTGTAATCTCGCCGTTTGGCATGATAGTTTCACGAACGGCCTTTAACTCAGCGGCCATTCTTTGTTCATCCGGTGTTGCACCTTCTGGATCATCACTGTAACGGATGATATGCACTATATCCGGGTCAAGGTTCCATTTGTGAAAGAGTGTCGCTGTAACATCAGTAGTTTGTGCACCACAAGCAGTCTTTTCTGCATTTGCAATATCTTCACCTGCTAAAAGTGCCTTTTCTATAATGTCGGTTTTTTCATCTTCAATAAGTGTTTTAGAGATAATCACACGTCCCAAATCCACTAAAAACGCAGCAGGAGCTAAAAGTGAGAGGTTTTGTCCCTCTGTTCTTCGCAGCCAATTTACTACTAAAGAGAGCTGTTTGTCACATGCTGTTGCGAACTGCTCTTTTGTCATACCGTATGGCGAGAGATTAATCTCAAAATCATTTGCCACACTTCCAAGTGCAAATGTACGGATCGTATCTTTTCCAAGAAGTGAAACGGCCTGTTTCAAATCTGTTATTTGATTTTTAAGCCCATAAGCCGGAGAGTTTACTAAACGCAGTATATTCGCTGTAAGGATAGGATCTTTTTCTATCGCCTTTTGCATATCATCAAGCGTAGAGTCTGGATTATTGTAAACACGTTCAACTTCCTGCACCGATTCAGGAAGTGGTGGGATATTGTCAATATTTTCTAAAAGAGTTTTTGTCATATTTATTACCTTTGTTTATGTTGTGTCTATTGTAATGCAAGCCAATTCAATTCTATATTTATATCTCAAAAAATTGTCACATCTCGTACTATGTGTTTACTCTCGTAACAATTACTACAATTCATCACTGCGTTTGAAATAACCAAGATAGTTTTTTATTGCTCGGTTTGCATTGACCCAACTCTCTATGCCGCCTTGCAGACTCATCACTTTTGAAAAACCCAACTCTTTAAGGGTTTTAGCAGCCAGCAGTCCTCTTGCCCCTTTTAGACAGTAACATACTATTTGATGATCGCTTAGATCAAGCAGTTTATCATCCACTGCAAACTCCAACTTTCCTCGAGGAATTGTAAAAATAGTTTTTGCAGGTATTACACCGCTTGCAAACTCATCCGACTCTCTTACATCTATCAATATCATACTATCCAGATCAATATCTTTGACCGCTATCTCTTCTATCTCCTCTTTTGCCTTTTGCAAAGACTCTTTGAGATGACCTTTAAGCAGCTCTATATCACATCGCTCATAGTATTTTTTCATCGCATCATTATGATTCATAACTTCCCCCTTTTTGATTCATATGTTTTCATTATACACCTTAAAATATAAATTTCAAAATAAAACGGTATCTAAGTATTTTTTGATAAAATACAAGAAAAAAAGAGTCATTATGAATATACCTACAACTTTACTTAAAGACAAAAAAATCCTCCTCGCTGTAACAGGCTCCATCGCCATTTACAAATCTCTTGAACTCTTACGTGAATTTGTAAAAGCAGGTGCTGAAGTAAAAGTTGTAATGACTCCTGCAGCCAAAAAGTTCATAGCACCTCTTACGTTTGAGACACTCTCTTCAAATGAAGTACTTGATGATACGAATGAATCGTGGGCAAATGAGCATAACCATATAAAAATCACAGAGTGGGCAGACTTGATGGTCATAGCTCCGGCATCGGCAAATACCATCGCAAAACTTGCAAACGCAATAGCTGACAACATAATGCTCCAGTGTGCACTTGCCTTTAGCGGTATGAAGATCCTCGCACCATCGGCAAATACAAATATGCTTGAGAATCCAATAACGCAAGCAAACCTTAAAATGCTCGGTATTTCAAACTACACTATTCTTGAAACGCAGACAAAAGAGCTTGCCTGTAAAACAGTCGGAAACGGAGCAATGGCAGAGCCGCTTGACATTTTCTACCAAAGTGCAAGAGAACTACTCAAAGAGGAGTACTGGGCAGACAGACGCGTCATAGTCACTGGTGGTGGAACTATAGAAAAAATAGATGAAGTACGTTACCTCTCAAACTTTTCAAGTGGGAAAATGGCTTCAGCACTTGCAACTGCACTCTACTTAAAAGGAGCAGATGTCAATCTCATCGCTACACGATTTGATGCCGACCTGCCTCAAAATATGCACAAAATTGATGTCCAAGATTCTGCCGAGATGCTTGAGTATCTTACAGACTCCATACGCATCGCTAAAAAAGGCAAACTCTCAAAAGCAACACTTGTACGAGATGAGCACATACATATCATTCAAAAAAGACCTTTTCTTTTTATGGCAGCAGCCGTGAGTGACTATGTTCCTGCTTTTCCTCAAGACGGTAAGCTAAAAAAAGAGTCTTTAGGTGAAACATGGGAACTGCCACTCAAAAAGAACATTGATATATTAAACTCTATTGACAAAGAGGGCATTACAGTCGTCGGCTTCAAAGCAGAAATGGACAAAGAAAAAGCGCAAGACAATGCAATAAAGATGCTTGAGAGTAAAAATCTTGATGCGGTCTGTTTAAATATTTTAAAAGATTCCTCAAGTTTTGGAACCGACTCCAATGAAATAGAGTTCATAACAAAAGAGAAGAAAATTCTACTTATGCAAAGTGATAAACTTACGCTCTCATTTCGTATCATCTCTCACGCAAAAAAGCTTTCTGAGTAACTCTTATGAATCAAGCAAAACATATAGCAATCATTATGGATGGAAACGGACGCTGGGCAGAGATGCAAGGGAAAAAGCGTGTCAAAGGGCATGAAGCCGGTGCAAAAGTTGTCAAAGCCATCACTACTTACTGCTCTAACAACGAAGAGATAGAGCGACTCACTCTCTACGCTTTTTCTACAGAGAATTGGAAAAGACCGCGTTTAGAAGTAGAATTTTTAATGAAACTGCTTGAAAAATATCTTAAAGATGAACTTCCTTCCTACCTTGAAAACAATGTCAAGTTTGAACCCATAGGCGATACCCGTGCTTTTTCAAAATCACTGCAAAAGACCATAAAAATGGTAGAAGAAAAAACAGCCCACTGTGACGGACTTGTGCAGAGCTTGGCTCTAAATTACGGTGCACAGGATGAAATACTTCGAGCAGTAAATTCACTCAAAAAATCCGAAAAAGAGATCACAAACGAGATGCTCTCAAACGCACTCGATTGTAAAGAGGATGTCGACATTCTCATCCGTACAGGTGGTGACAGAAGACTCTCAAATTTTC
>JALUZQ010000177.1 GCA_027011725.1 Sulfurimonas sp.
TCGTTAAAGAGTTCACAAAAAGAGAACGCCGCTTTGGAGGACTCAAATAATGGAGCTTCTTATAGCCTTTCTTTTTGGCATAATTTTTGGCTCTTTTTTAAATGTCGTTATTTTACGCATTCCCAAAGATGAAAGTGTAGTTTTTGGTGCATCGCATTGTACTTCTTGTGGTAAAAAACTCAAACCATGGCATAACATTCCCCTGCTTTCATGGATATTTTTACAAGGAAAATGTGCTTACTGTGCAAATAAAATCTCTGTGCAGTATCCACTTATAGAACTCCTCTCAGGAGTTATATTTATGGCACTTGCCTATAAATACTCACTCTCTGTGCCACTTTTTTTTATAGCCATGAGTTTTTTAATGCTTTTAGCCCTCTCAGTCATAGATCTCAAATATAAAATGGTTCCTGACTCTTTAAACCTTTTGGCTATCTTTTTTGCAATTTTTGGAGCATGGAGTGTTAGCGGAGTTGTTCAAAACCTACAAAATGCCCTGCTCTTTACGGGTAGTTTTACCCTACTGCGTTTCGCACTCTCTTATTATTTGACATCTTCAGTTTACAGAGCAGGAATAAAGACAAAAACATCGTGGAACAAGCACTTTGACAGAACTCCATTCATAGAGGCCATGGGTGAAGGTGACATTATGGTCGCAGCAACGATGGGCGCACTTTTAGGCGTGAAGCTCGGACTCGTTGCCATCTTTCTCTCAGCACTTCTAGCACTGCCCGTAATGCTCTTTGTAATGAAAGGCTCAAAAGAGGAACAGCGTGTTCCTTTTGTACCGTTTTTAGCCACGGCAACGTTCATAGTCTATATGTTTGACACACCCATTATGAACTACATCAATGCAAACTACTAGGAAATAGCACGAATGGACAGACTTCAAAAATATATACTCAGAAACCTCTCTTCACTGTTTCTTTCTATATTTTTACCACTTTTTGCCATAGCTTCGGTCATTTTTCTCATTAAGCTTGCAACCTATACAGCAGTCATTCAGTTAAGTATTTGGGAGATGACAAAGCTCTACCTTTTTGTTCTTCCCGAAATCTTATTTTACACACTGCCTGTCACTTTTTTCATAGCAGCAACGCTCTCACTTTTTAAACTCTCAAATGACAATGAGATCATCGTTCTTTTTGCACTTGGAATCAAACCAAAATTTCTCATAAAGACCCTCTTAAAACCAGCACTACTGCTAAGTGTTGTGTTGGCTTTTGACTTTTTCATTCTCTTTCCTCACGCGACAGTACTCTCGAGTAACTTTATCTCTTACAAAAAGAGTGAGGCAAAGTTCAACCTCGCAGCAAGTGAATTTGGAAATAGTTTTGGAGATTGGCTGCTCTACCTTGGCGGAAAAAAAGATGACGGAACCTACTACAAAGTCTTTTTGTTCAATAAAAAAGGAAAAGAGGAGATTCTTATCTCTGCACAAAAAGCACAGATCATCAATGACTCCGGAATCCTCCGACTCAAACTCACAGACGGTGAAGGGTACAGCTACTCCACAAAAAAACTCTCACAAGTGAACTTTAAAACAATGCTCATAAATGACACAATGAAGACACACCTGCATCCATATAGAAAACCACTTGATTATTGGCTTGCAAAAGATAGACATAAAAGCAAAGTGCATATGTTTATCACAGATACGCTGCTCAGTCTTTTTCCCATCATCAGTCTCTTTATCGTCGTTGCTATTGGGGTCGTTCAGGTCAGACACCAGAAATCACGTGTCTATCTCTACCTTTTTCTCTCCATTGCGCTCTATTACGGCTTTACTGTCGGGCTGCAAAACCTGCTGCAGTTCTACACTATTCCAGTTGTTGCCATTACGTGGCTGCTTGTGACCTACTTCATATACCGTAAAACCATCGTCAATAAATTCTGATGAAAGTAGCCTTTACACTTGCCTACAACGGCACACACTATCTTGGTTCTCAAACGCAGCGTGAGAGTAAAAACACCATTTTAGGCAATGTAACGCAGGTTTTTCAAGCGCTTGGAATTACAGACAAAATAGTCGCAAGCGGACGTACCGACAAAGGTGTGCATGCTACAGGACAAGTGTGCCATATTACACTTCCTGAGTATTGGTCTGATCTGAAAAAACTGCAGCACACTGTAAATAAAATGCTTCCTTCTTCCATTTTACTCAAAAGTATCAGGCCTGTCGATGAAACCTTTCATGCACGCTACAGTGCAAAAAGAAGAGTTTACCGCTACATCATTAAAACGCAGCAGAGCAACCCTTTTGAAGCTGATTTTGTCACATTTCTTCCCAGTGCAGATATGCAAAATGTATTTGAAAATATTAAACTCTTTGAGGGTAGACACGACTTCTCTGCTTTTATGAAAACAGGCAGTGATGTCGGCTCTACTGAGCGAATCATATACAAGGCTTTTGCTTACAAATACAGAGAACATTATGTACTCTACTTTGAAGCAAACGGCTTTTTACGCAGTCAAATACGCCTTATGGTCGGTGCACTCTTACAGTTAAACGCAGTGCAGATACAGGAAAAACTCTCACATAAAAAAGAGCATAAAATCCGCCCTGCACCGCCAAACGGTCTCTACCTTGCAAAAATCAAATATTAATCAAGAAAATATTTATACTTTTGCGTTACACTTACACAAATTAAAAAAAGAGAAAAAGTATGTTTGAAAATGTAAAAATGCCCGAGGGAATGAGTGCAGAGACTCTTGAGCACCTTATAAATCCAAAAAATTATGGAAAAATAGAAGATGCAGACGGTGTCGGTGTAGCACTTGATGAGAAAACAAATGAGTATGTTGTCTTCTACATTGACCTAAACGCAGATACAATTGAAGATGCTAAATTTGCAACAAACGGTTGTCAAGATACTGTCGTCATCGGTTCTATGTTTACAGATATGATTATAGGCAATGATCTTAACTATGCTCAAACAGCTGTTGATAAAATGCATGAAAAGCTAGGAAACCTCTCACCACAACAACAGGTATGTGCCGACATCGTCTTTACTGCCTATGTTGCATCATTAAAAAATGCCGAGAATAAACAACGTGGTGAAGATGAAGAGATGCATGTGCTAAAAATGAAAGATAGCTGTGATTCAGTTCAAAAGGAAGATACAAATGAATAAAACCTACCAAAAAAAGCACGAGCTTTGGCTCTCCATTCTCTTTGCATCATTTGCCATTAATGATGAAACGATAAAATCCCGTCTTTATGATTTTTCACAGATCGCTTTTCGTCATATGAAATGGCTGGGTGAGAGCATACTTGAGAGCGGCGACAATTACAACTATGACAGGGATATGGTACTGCTCAAACGCAGTAGTGTTTTTGAAGTTATTGAAGCTTTAGAGGAAGAGGTAAAAGCCTTTGCCCCTTTTTATCCTGAGACTATTTTAGGTGAGCGCATAAAGACAGATGATGCTTACCTTTTGGAGTATCTCTCACAGGTTTTGGCAAAAGAGCAGAATAACCAAGAGATTACTGCGTTTAATATGAAAAGAGAGTGGGAAGACAAAAACCTTGAACAGTCACAAATAGATGCACTCACGCTCTTTTTGTTTGAAGAGTCCTACAAAGAGTATGAGCTTATTTTGGTTTACGCTTATATGCAGGCACGTACAAAGAATGCTCTGCATTTCAATGTCTTTCAAGACCTTGTAGATGAGTCGCACTTTCACTTGAAGTCATTTGGAAATATGATGGCAAAACTCGGCATCTTAGCACTGCCTCGTGAGCTTCATGAGATGACCTATGTCGTAAAAGATTTAGATAAATTCGTCAAAGACGGCATAGCCGAAGAAGAGGCTGCAAAAGTGATGTGTAAAGAGCTCAGTGATGCCATAAAAGATGAAGAACTCTCAAAGTTCTTCGACTTTATCAACTACCAAGAGAGTTACCACATCGAACTTATGAAGAAGCTTCTGTAGCGCTTCTTCTGTACTTTTCATACGCATAATAGATCACTATTCCTATAGT
>JALUZQ010000178.1 GCA_027011725.1 Sulfurimonas sp.
AGCTTTAAAGAAGTCCATGCCGTTTACGATCAAAAACTCAAAGAAGTTGTCTGCAGATGCAGAGTCTGATGAACCGGGTTGCAAGATTGGGAGTAATCTTTGAATCTCTTCATCACTAAAGACTTCACTTTTGATAGATTCAGACTTAATAGCAACATTGATACGGTTCGCTTCAACAGAGTTGATCTCACCATTATGTGCAACAGCACGGAATGGTTGTGCCAAACGCCACTCAGGGAGTGTATTTGTCGAGAAACGTTGGTGAAAAAGTGAAAATGAGATTTTGAACTTTTCATCTTGAAGGTCTTTATAGAACTCTTTGATGTGCGTAGGCATCACGAGACCTTTATAAGAAAGAACACGTGAGCTCATTGATGCAATGTAGAAATCTCTGTCCTCTATAAGTGCATGCTCTGCTTCTTTACGAGAGAGGTAAAGGAGTGCGTCAAATCTCTTTGTAGCCATAATAGAGTTGGCAATAATAAATACCTGGACGATGTGAGGGAGTGTTTCAAGTGCTTGGTCACCAAGTGCATTTGTGTCAACAGGAACATCACGCTTGAAAATGACTTTGAGGTCATTGTTGTTACAGATAGACTCTAATGTATCTAAATGCTCAAGATTTTTTGTAAAGACTGAAGCGACAGCGAACTGCTCAGGAAGTTCTATGCCGTTTTTCTCCGCCTCTGCTATCATAAACTCTCTTGGCATTGAGAGAAGCAAACCACTACCATCACCAGTTTTTCCATCTGCTGCAACAGCTCCACGGTGCATCATACGCTCTAACGCAGTGACGGCATCGTTTAAAACCTTATGTGAAGGTCTGTTTTTAATATTTGCAACGAGACCAAAACCACAGTTATCCTTGAAGGATCTTAATAAATCATGATGTTCAACCATTATAACTCCCAAATTTTTAAATTTTATATACAAAATATATAAATTTAATCTCTTTTTAAAGAAACTTAGTCTATTTAGAGATAAAGCACATATATTGTACTTTTATTTACTTTAAATAAGGATAATAATAGTAAAATTTCTTGAAGAAAATAAACAGAGTGTGTATAAAGGAAGCAGTTCGTGCAGGGATACATCATAAATCTTAACCGTGTAAAAGAGGAAGATTTAATAGTTACAATACTATCAAAAAATAACTTACACACGCTTTATAGATTCTACGGCGCACGCCATGGTGTGATAAATCTCGGCTTTAAAATAGACTACGAAATAGAAGAGTCTTCAAAAGGTACTATTGCCCGTCTCAAAGATGTCATTCACATCGGGTACAAATGGATAAACGACTACAAACTACTGCGTTTGTGGCAGAGTTTTACAGCCCTCTTTTACAAGCACCTCAAAGAGAGTGAAGAGATAGGCAGCTTCTACTTCCAACTCCTAAACGCAGCCGAGCAGAACTGGGACAAACAAAACCCAAAAAGAGTAGCCATTGAGGCGTATGTAAAGCTTTTAGAACATGAGGGGCGACTCCACAGAGATATGCACTGCTTTTTATGCTCACAACTCATACAAGAAGACATCTCACTCATTCGAGCCTACCTGCCGACACATCCGGCGTGTACACATACGCTTCCCATCAACAGAACTGCCCTGCAAGAACTCTATGAAAATAAATCTTCTCTCTTTTTAACTGACAAAGAGGTCGATAGACTCTTCAATATTATGATGGAAGGCTTATAGCAGCTCATTTTTGTAGTGTTTGTTGTACTCCACTATCATGCCATGAAACGCAGCAAAGAGAGATGCTAACTCCTCTTTACTTTTTGTTTTTCTAAACGGTGCTTCTAAAAACTCCTGATAGGCATCATAAGAGTCAAACGCAATGCCAAATTTTTTCAGCAGCCGTTTTGTGTAGCTATCCACTACCATCACATCACGCAGACATCCATAACACAAAATGGCATCTGCACTCTCTTTGCCTAAACCTTTTTGTGCCAAAAGCCACTCTCGTGTCACCTCTTTTTGAAACTGCTCAAAGGAGTGAAAATCTTTTTGTATATTTTGAGCAAGAGCTAAAAGTCGCGGTGCTTTTT
>JALUZQ010000179.1 GCA_027011725.1 Sulfurimonas sp.
TGGGAGCTCACCACTTGCATGCATTGAGCGTAGCAGACACAAAAGCTCCTGTGTTCTCTCGATAGCAAAAGAGGGAATCAGCACATTTCCTTTATTCTCCAAAGTATCTATTATCACTTTTTTAAACTCTTTTATCGTCATATCTATGGGTTGATGTTCTCTATTTCCATAGGTAGTCTCAACATAGAGTGCCTGTGCTTCATCACACTTATTGAGATTTGGCATCACAAGACCATTGTCATTTCCAATATCACCGGAAAAGACAATAGTATGTGAGTCACTATTTTCCATATATGTCAGCTCAATAAATGCAGAACCCAAAATATGTCCGGCATTACGGTAAACAAAACTGATTCCTTCACACAAATCATAATAGTTGTCATACTCAGGGTTAATCCACTCTATGGCTGAGAAGGTTTTATCGACATCGAGTGGTTCATAGAGTGGTTTAGAGAGTTTATGCTCTTTCCCTTTTCTCTCTGCCTTTTTAAAGCGTGTCTGAAAATCTTCATTCATGATTTTGGCAGAATCCATCAAGATAATCTGCGCCAAATCCATCGTCGCTGCGGTTGCGTAAATCTTCCCTTTAAAACCCTCTTTTACAAGTTTTGGAATACGCCCCGTATGGTCAAGATGGGCATGTGTTACAAGCAGATAGTCTATCTCTTTGGGGTCAAAATAAAAAGCATCTGCATTTTTTTCTTCATCTTCACCCTGAAACATTCCACAATCTATCATTATTTTCACACCACCCACATCAAGCAGATGACACGAGCCCGTTACCTCTTTTGTCGCTCCATAAGAGTGCACTGTTGCCATAATAGTTCCTCATAAATAAAAAATTTTGTTACTTTGGAACTATTATACGCCTAAAGTTCTTAAATATTATTTTTTAGGTATGAACTCCAAAACCGTTGCGTTTATACAAAAGCGTCTGAGCCCATCTGGCAGTGGGAAAACATGACCAAGATGAATGCCACTCTTCTTTGCCACAATCTCTATGCGATGCATCCCGAAGCTGTTATCTTCTTTCTCTATTACTGCACCATCAACTGCCTTGTAAAAACTCAGCCAGCCTGTGCCTGAATTAAATCTGTCTCGGGTGTCAAAGAGTACCTCTCCACTCAATTTGTCAACAAAAACACCCTCCGGCGTATGCTTAAAGATGCCGTACTGTTTACAAAAACGGTTATCAGTTCCCTCATTAAACGCAACCCTGTAGCTCTGTGAATTTTTTCCAAGCTTGAAGTTTCCCAACATCTTGTAGAACTCTTTCTCTTTCATATATCCAACGTGATGTGCCACCTCTTTGCCATTCTCAATAAATAAAATCGTCGGTGTTGCATAGAGTTTTGTTTTTATGTCAAAGCCTTGTAATGAGCGTGCAATTACTGTCCGCATAGGAACATCCCCTTTATATGCATCACTCACCTCATCTTTAAACTTCTCACAATAGGGACAAAAATGCTCAGACTTTATCACTATTATCTCTTTACCACCAAGAGGCATCACTGCTTTTGGCTGTGTTTGCTCTTTTACAAACTTTACATTTGTGGCATGGTTTGGACAGTATCCGTTTGGATTTTTTTGCAAATAATCTTGATGGTACCCTTCAGCCGGGTAAAAATTCTTCAAAGGTTCTATCTCTGTTGTGATTTTTCCATAGCCATGTGCATTTAAAAGTTTTTGATATTTTTCCTCTGTCTGAAAAGCCACCTCTTTTTGGTACTCATTAGTATAAAAAATTGCGCTTCGATAATTATTCCCTATATCATTGCCCTGCCCATTGAGCTGTGTCGGGTCATGCATCTCCCAAAAAGATTTAATGAGCGTCTTCACATCGACTTTGGAGTTATCATACGTCACTTTTACAGCTTCAGCATAATTCTTGCCACTCTTGTCATAACGATGTGCTAAAACACTCTTATATGTCGGTTTTTCATAACTCCCGCCGGCATACCCTGAGACTGCGTTTAGCACCCCGTCCATATGCTCAAAATGTTTCTCCACACCCCAAAAACACCCTGCTGCAAATACTATTGACGT
>JALUZQ010000180.1 GCA_027011725.1 Sulfurimonas sp.
GTACAGCAACTGAAATAGCGATATGTTTGAGAAGAACACTCTTTGAACGGTAAAGTTCGTTTAGTCTTACGGAGAGTCTGTGAAAAAGATTCAAGAACTTGTATTTTGCAAGAAAATGGATCTTTTGAAACAGAAAGAGTGAGAAAAAACCTGCAATTCCAGCGAGTGAGATAAAAATAATAAGACGTGAAAAATCCGATGGAAAAGTTCCGTAAAAGATAATGGAAGCAATAAAATTTAAAACCAGTAAACCAACAAGCCCGATAACCCTGTCAACAAAGACATCGTAGAATGCCTCTTTTTTGTCATAGCCTTTACGTGTGAGGTCAATCATACGTACCGCATCACCACCGATGCTGCTAGGAAGCACTTGATTAAAGAAAGTTCCTTTGAAATAACTTTGCACATAAAAAGAGAGCCGCTCTTGGAAGATGAGAAGTTTAGAGATCTTAAACCATCTGTATGCCGCAAGATATGTACTGCCAAGCTGGAAAATGAGAGCAAGCAAAATCCAACCTCCATGGCTTTTTCTCAAAATATGCCAAAGTTCTTGGAAATCTATCTTTTGAAAAAGAAAGTAAAAAATTGCAACAGTTATTAAAAGCTTAATTATATTTTTCATTAAATGCCATGTTCTAAAGTAGAAGTATTTTAGCGAAAAGTTAATTAATTTTTAGTAAATAATTCCTCTTTTATCACTTTTTTATAGGATCAGATACTCTGTACGTATAAAAGACTCTGCGTTTGGGTACAACGACATTGGTATCTATGAGCTCAACATGTTTATAGAGCTTTTGAAGCTCAGCATCTTTGCGATGTTTTCGAACGACTACAAGTCCATCATGCAAGAAATCTTTTTTACGCCACATATCATATTGGGAGTATCTTGAGTGTGTAGCAACATCAGTATCAGGATGTCCCGGAAGATAATACTTAAGATAAGCAGCTGTTGAGAGGTGATCTCCATAGAAATGATCTCCCGGTTTTGCAAAACTGGCTACGCGTTTAAAAATTGCATCGCTTTTGTACATTTCTGTACGAACAATGTCAAGATGGAATAAAAAGAGATAACGTCCCAATATAGTAAAAATAAGCGCAACAATCAGCCCTATTTTAAAGAGTTTTTTGAGATTGTATTGACTCACGACATAGGCTACGAGTATTGTTCCTCCAATATATGCAGGAGCATCAAAATTGAGTCCCATTTTTTTAAAGAGTGATTTGTAAAGGAAAAGACCTATGGTGATGACTACACTCAGTGCTATAAAAAAGAGCTTCTCATTTTTATAAAAGAGTCTCTCTTTATAGAGATAATAAAATAAGATCCAAGCAAATACAGGTGAAAATATACCAAACTGTCCGGCAATAAAAGCAGTAAAACTTTCCCAGTTGATTTTGGACTCTCCACTTGAACCGTGATGTATCTGAAAGAGAAAACTTATCCAATCATGTTGGTAGTTCCACCAGACCATTGGAAAGACGATAACAAAGGCTATCAACATTGCCACGTAAAATTTAATATTAGTTAGTATGCTACGCTTTTTTAGGAGTATAAAGAGTAAAATAGAGAAGATGAGTAAGATAGAAGTGTACTTACTCAGCATCAGTAATCCGAGCATGATTCCCGCTAAAATATACTCGCTCCAACTACCAAAGAAAAGCGCTCTATAGGTGTAGTAAAGCGAGAGCGTCCAAAAGAGAATTGTCGGTGCATCTGTAGTGGTTATGATGTAGCCTGCGTTTACGATGATAACACTTAAAAATATTAAGATCGCATTGAGTGCAGTTTTTTCATCACTGAGCTCTTTTGTAAATCTAAAAAGATAAAAAGCTGCTACTGTAAAAGAAAAAACATTGACAAGTCGTACACCCCATTCAGCTTGGGAAATATGATTTGTAAACCAGATCATCAACGCAATCATAGGAGGATGGTCATAATAACCCGCTTGGAGATGATGGCTCCACATCCAGTAATATGCCTCATCTCCGTGAAGAGGAATAAAAGCATTGTATATGGCAGAAAAAAGTGCCATGAGCAGTATAA
>JALUZQ010000181.1 GCA_027011725.1 Sulfurimonas sp.
GAAGAATTTCATACAAAAGAGCGTTATGTAAGCATCGCTGTTGATGACAATGTAAAAAGCGGCTACTCACATACAGCCATACTCAATAATAGACTCAAAAGCTACAACATCAAACCACTCCACAACCAACTAAGAGCACAAAACCCAATCTCCTACTCAGGTAAATCAAAAGCCTACAGAGAACAAAATCCCAGAAACTTTCATCTCAAAAAGTTTAAAAATGACAATGTCATTCTAGTAGATGATATCATTACAACAGGGACGACACTCAGCGAAGCGGTAACTCTTCTGCAAAAGAATGCAAAAGAGGTGGTATTTTGCCTTACCCTTTGTGATGTACGTTTAAAATAACCCTTTTAAAAATTTATTCGCTGCTTTTTGTAACTCTTTCGTACCCTTTTCGTCCATATATTTTTTTGCCTCTTTTTGCAGTGCTTTTGTCGCCTCTTTTTCAATGAGTTTACTTGCATCTATTCCCACTTTTGGAGATTTAACGTTCCCTTTGAGTGTAATTGTCAATGGATTTTTATTTGCAACTATCTCAATTTTAGAGTTGATTTTTTGCGTAAGCGTATTGAGTTTTGTATTTTTTGACTTGATCGATGATGTGTTTGAGCGTAAGTCAAACGCAGCGACTATTTTTTCTTTGTTGATATCTGCGTTTACATCCCCTTTGAATTTTTCCTTATACAGATCTGTATGTGCATATTTCTTCACAAGATCAAGTGCTTTGTTCTTTGTAAAAGTTCCATGACTTAAAAAGCCTGAAAATTTTCCTTTTGAATGTGCAAGGTTATAATCCAAGTCAGCATCAATGGAAGCCTTAAAGACTTTTGGATAGATTAAAATATCTAAAATATCCAGTGTTTGCAGTGAGTTCAAGTCAGCATGAAAATCATCATTATGCAGCTTGGCATCGAGTTTTCCTTCTGCAATGTTTGAGTGAGCCGTAAAGTCGAGATCTTTCCCTTTTTTCACTTCACCGTTTGCCACTAAAGAGCCTTTGAGATGTCTCTCACTCACAAAGTAAAGCTTATTCAAATCATGTACTTTCAGACGGTAATCACTTGTCAGTGATGTGTCATTCATATTCAATCGAGCCTGTTTTACATTTAAATCAGCCAATGTTGAGAAGAGATCCACTTTTGTATCTACTAAATTTTTATTAAGTGTTGTCGTTGTTTGTGCACGAAACGCAGTCCTTGGCATCATCGAGCTAAACTCGTACGCTTTTGTCAAATAACGTGCATCGAGCAAGCCATCTTTTACATCTGTTTTGATTGTTCCCTGAAGTGCTTTGACATCTGCGTTTGTAATGTTTGCATGCAGATCTAAAAGTCCGTCTGTATAGTGAGGTTGCTTAACCATATAGAGCAGTTTTTGTAGTTTTAATCCTACAATGTCAGCTTTAACACTTTTTGGTGCAAAATCTTTGAGCACTGCACTAAAAGTAGTACTTGAGTCAGCTAGGTCAGAGAGCCCCGTCACACGCATCTTCTCTTTTGTTCCTTTTACATCACCAGCCAAACGCAGTGCACCTCGTATGTCAGCCCCGGTAAGAGGTTTGAGCAGAGCAAGCTCTTTTACATTGAGTTTATAGTCTAAATTTACGTTGAGTGGTTGTGCTATCACATGACCGGCTGAGCTGATTTTTGCTAAATTAGCATTGAGGAGGTACTTATAATCAATAGCATCCCCTTTCATGTTTGCATCAAGATTCATGCTAAATACAGTCTTTGGAATAGTGAGGTTGAAATCTTTTCTCATCACTTGAGAGTCAATCAGCCCATCTTTGGTAAGGAGCATAATTGTTCCATCGAGTTTATGCGGTGTAATGTTTTTAAAATTAACATCTAAATTTATTTTTGCTTTTGCATAGGCTTTTTGGTTGAGCATATACAGGAGTGAAGAGAGGTCTGCTTCATTTACTTTTGCGATGATTGACGTTGGATTAAGATCAGTAAGTACCACATGGTACTCTGTCATACTTTTTGCCACATCACTTTTTCCATCTACGTGAATAAGCTTCATATCGCCTTTTACT
>JALUZQ010000182.1 GCA_027011725.1 Sulfurimonas sp.
ACGATTACTCCTATTTGTCCATAGAGCGAACTTCAACGTCCACTTCTGGTGCAAGATCTAGTTTCATTAATGAATCTACAGTTTCAGGTGTAGCAGAAACGATGTCGATCATTCTTGCGTGCATACGAATCTCAAATTGCTCACGAGACTTCTTGTTCACGTGAACTGATTTTAAAACCGTATATTTACGAATTTTTGTTGGTAAAGGGATTGGACCACGAATTGCAGCACCTGTACGCTTTACAGCCTCAACGATTGACGCTACAGATCTATCTAATACACGATGATCGTAAGCTTTCAATTTTAAACGAATTTTTTCCATGTTTTTCCTTCTAAAGAACTCGTTGGATCCTAGCCCAACTATTTAAGGGAGCGGAATTATACTCAATTCACTCTAAATATTCAAGGATTTTGGGCTCTAAAAACGATTTTATTACAAATTTATTTCCTTTTAAAAAGGAAGTGATACAATATACTTAACAAAATTTAGGATAAAAAATGGAAATATTGCTTGAAGAGTTCTACAAAACTGATCTGATTGTTGAAAAGTTTCATGAAAGAAAACTGCAACTTGATGAAAACTCTTACCAAATAAACGGTATCACGAACAGCGGGAAAACAAAACTTGTCAAAAACTATCTGCTGCGTTTGAAAAAGAGCAGCTATCTCTACATCGACTGTGCCGATATTCGTATCGACAGAGAACAACTTAATGGGGTTTTAGGTGATTTTTGTCTTAGAAATAAGATTGAGACACTTGTTTTAGACAACTATACCCCTGCCATTGAATTTGTCAATGTTTCTCAGCTTATTGTTATTTCCGAAGAGCACTACGACATAGAGTTCTTGACACCACTGCGTTTATATCCTTTGGATTATGAAGAGTTCCTCGCATTTGAACATAAGTACGACTCCTCCGCCTTGAACCACTTTGTCCAATTAGGCGGTTTTCCTGTGATGCACAAGATAAAAACAGATGAACGAAGTATCTATGTGCAAAAGATGCTGCGTTTGGCACTGAATGATACTGAGTTTGACATACTTGTGCTGTGTGCAAAGTTCATCTCCCAAAAGCTCTCTGCTTACAATACGTATGAGCGTCTCAAATCACAACGTAAGATATCCAAGGACAAACTCTACGCTTCTTATGAAGCTCTCACTGAAAAAGGCTATATCCATCAGCTTGCGAAGTTTGAGTATCCACGTGCCATTAAGAAAGTATATTTGTGTGATACAGCACTTAAAAGTGCCCTCTCAGTCGAAAAGAACTTCGCTCGTCTTTTTGAGAACATGGTCTTTTTAGAGCTGCTCAAATCAAATAAAGAGTGCTTCTATGAAGAGGGGGTTGATTTTTATCTTCCAAACGAAGCGAGTATCATTTTATGTAAACCCTTTGTGGACGAGAGACGGCTCTTTAAAAAGCTTGAGGTACTTGAACCTTTTATATTCACACATCGCATTAAGCAGATAAGCATTGTTTCAATGACTACAGAGAATTCCATTTCTCATCCTATTGCAAAGGTGGATATAATTCCTTTTGATATTTGGGCATTAGGAGATTAGATGGCGGGTTTATGTGGCATAGATGAAGCAGGAAGAGGACCACTTGCAGGAAACTTGGTTGTTGCGGGATGTATTCTAAACGCAGCGATAGAGGGTCTCAATGACTCTAAGAAACTCAGTGAAAAAAAACGAGAACTATTATACGAGCAGATACTTCCAAACGCAGCGTATCACATTGTGGAGTTCTCCCCGCAGGAGATTGATGACAAAGGCATCTCTTTTTGTATAAAAAGTGCACTTTTAGAGATAAAGGAGCAGCTAAACGCAGAGAGTTACCTCTTTGACGGCAACAGCAGTTTTGGTGTGAGTGGAATCGAGACAATGATAAAAGCCGATGGCAAAATCGTAGAAGTGAGTGCAGCATCTATACTTGCAAAGGTAACACATGACAGAGATATCATCCAACAGGCAAAAATATATCCGCAGTATCACTTTGAAAAACACAAAGGGTATGGAACAAAACTGCATATAGAGA
>JALUZQ010000183.1 GCA_027011725.1 Sulfurimonas sp.
CTCTTGCTCCATAGACATTAAAGTAACGTAGGCCTACGATGTTTATGTCACACTCTTGCATATACTCACGAGAGAGATGATCCATAGAGAGCTTAGAAAAACCATAGACATTGTTCGGTGCTTCACGCCCAACTCTCTGAGGAGACTCTGCGTTTCCATATGTTGCAGCAGAAGACGCATAGATCATATTTGCATTATGAGCTACTGCCAAATCAAGCAGATCTTTATAGGCATTGACATTTGTCTTTATCATCAAGTCTTGTTCTTGCGCAGTAGTATCAGAGATAGCCGCTTCATGGAAGATGTAGTCAAAATCATAATTGACTTCTAAATCAAGCAGCAAATCTTTATCATTAATGTCTCCACTAATGATCTCACCGCGAAAGCCTATAAGATTTTTAAAGTGACCAAAACTCTTGAGGTTTCCGTTACTTAAAGTCTCCCCGCTTCGAAAGCTGTCAAGTATGACTACTTTTGCATCAGGATGATTCTCTTGAAAATAAAATGCAAGGTTCGAACCTATAAAACCTGCACCACCTGTTATTAATATTGTTTTATCTTTTAAATCATCTTCAATGTATCGCATCTTCACACCTGTAATAAATAAATTTTAATAAAATGATACCTTTTAATTCATTAACAAGTATTTAAGACTTAGCGCATTATAATGTGGATGAAACTTTATATTAAGGAAATAAAATGAAAAAAATCGTAATCGCTTCAATTGCTGCTTTAGCAGTATCTTCAGTTGCAATGGCTGGTGTTAATGGTGCTGCATGTGCTGCATGTCATGGTAAAAACTTTGAAAAACACGCTATGGGTAAATCTAAAATCGTTAAAGACATGACTCATGCAGAAATTGCTGAGGCTCTTAAAGGTTATAAAGCTGGAACTTTCGGTGGACCAATGAAAGGTGTTATGAAAGGTCAAGTAGCACGTTATTCAGATGCTGATTTAGAAGCATTCGCACAAACTATCGGTAAATAATTTCTGATACTCGAGTTGCCTTTGGGCAACTCATCTTTTTTTGACCTATTCTGGTCTATACTCTTTTTTTCTTAACTTCTCTTTTTTACGTTCCAAATTAGCAGCATCATTAAGATCTTCTTCTGTATCAAACTTCACTGCGTTTAAAAACTTCTCTTCATCATCAAACTGTCCTTTTTTAATGGCCCACATCAATGCAACAACTGCAATAGAGCCTAAAAAAACAGAAACACCCAACATCATCGCTATCACCCATGAACTCATATTTTAATCCTTGTATCCAAATTTTATACGCATAGAGTTACCCACAACAAGCAAAGAACTCGCACTCATAGAGATTGCCGCAATCAGTGGAATAATGAAACCGGCCATTGCTAGTGGAATAGTAATGGCATTATAGACAAAAGAGAGTGCCAAATTCTCTTTTATCATTGTAAATGTCTTTTTTGAGATCTTAAAGCTGTCATAAAGTGAACTAAACGTATCATTAAGGAGAACTACATCACTCACCTCTATGGCGATATCACTTCCATTTCCCATAGCAATCCCAATATCACTGTTAGCAAGTGCTAAGATATCGTTTATACCATCCCCTGCCATAACCACTTTATTGCCCTCTTTATGCTGCACCTCGATATATTGTGCTTTTCCTTCAGGAGTCATTTCATATTCAAAGTTTTTAATTCCAACTAACTCAGCCACTTTTTTAGCACTTCTTTCATGATCACCTGTAAGCATTACAACGGCAATGCCAAGCTGTTTAATATTTTCAATAGCCTCTTTAGCATCCTTACGCGGCATATCAAAAAGTTCATATTTTGCTAAGAGTTCTCCACCATACGCAAAATAGAACTCACTGTTTTCACTACTACTTTGAATATCAATGCCTATCGCCTGCATCAATTTTGCATTTCCACCTGCAAGCATCTTCGAATCATACATAGCACTTATTCCTTGAGAAGGAATATTTTGCAGACTCTCAAGCTCGAGACACTCTAAAGTGTCATCAAATATATACTCTGCAACACCACGGGCAATAGGATGCTTCG
>JALUZQ010000184.1 GCA_027011725.1 Sulfurimonas sp.
GCTTTAGGACTTTTTGTTTCCCGTGGTGTTGATGAGTATACGATTGGCGGAACATCTTACATGAACAGTCAATACTTTGTAGATTTTATGCTCACAAGTTATGCAATACTTGATCGCCCAGAGAGCGCTGATGCAAATGAGCGAGACTACGGCCTTTTTACTTCAGCGACCATTCCTTTTCTACGTCACGGCTTTTTAGATGGAGCACTGCGCATGAGTTACTATCAAGATTATCAAACAAACACACGACAACCACTCTCAGCAACTATTACACTTGATAGATATGAACACTTTGGAGTAAGTCTTTACCCTCATTTTCATCTTGGAGGAGAAGGATATTTCAGTCATGACAGAGACAGTAACAGCTATGGAGCAAAACTACAATTTGCAAAAGCTCTTGGCAACGAAGTATATACAAAAATGAGTGCAAAATATTCACAAAGCGACACAGTCGATTTTCTCAGTGAAAAAGGGGTAAAACTCACAAAAAGTATCTTCGAATCACTCCAAGGTGGAGACCCGACCTCTATTGTGATGCCATCACTCAAAGATACACTCTATCTTAAAGATGCTACCAAAGCCTCTATAGAGATTAAAAAAGTATTTAACGCAGACGCCTACTTCTTTACATTCCCTGTTTCACTGCGTCGCGAGTCACTCTTTGGAGGCTATACACACTACAGTATGCATGGCAGAGCAAACAGCTACGGGGGAGCAAACGAATACAAAATAGGTATGCTTTTTGACACCTACTGGATGAACCTGCTTCCTGTGCCTATAACGCTTGAATATAGATACAATGACAACACAGACATAGCCGAGCAGGACAACTTTAGATTCTTTACAGGTATCAGTTTTTAACACTTTTAAGAATATATGTTATATTATATGGTAATTACAAGAAAAAGAGGTACTTTCCATGAATAATTACCAGAGAATTCATCCAAGAAAACCAGAGAATATTGAACAAAAACGTGCCTTTTTAATCGGCTCAGGTATCGCATCATTGGCAGCTGCAGAGTATCTTATGCGTGATGGCTCGATGAAGGGAGAGCAGATTACCATCTTTGAAGAGACAGGCATTGCCGGTGGTGCGCTGGATGGGCAGGGAAACCCTGATGACGGGTTTGTTGCACGAGGAGGCAGAGAGATGGAGGCACATTATGAGTGTCTTTGGGATCTCTACGGTGAAATTGCTTCCATTGAAGAAGAGGGTCGCACCGTTTTAGATGAGTTTCGAGAACTCAATGAGATAGACCCTAACTTCTCTAAAGTACGTGTCATCTCCAACCGAGGGGAGAAGCACAGAAGAACAGACCTTGGACTACATGAAAAGCATACACACGAACTCACGAAACTGCTCTTAACAAAAGAGGAAGACCTTGGCAAACAGACAGTAGAAGAGTATTTTGAAGACTCCTTCTTTGAGACAGATATGTGGCTCTACTGGCGCAGTATGTTTGCATTTGAGACATGGCACAGTGTGGTGGAGATGAGACGCTATATGCAACGATTTATTCATCTGCTTCCAGGGATGAGCACCATGAGAGGGCTTGTCTTTACCAAATACAACCAATATGACTCACTCGTGCTGCCACTCAAAAAACACTTAGAAGCAAAAGGGGTGCAGTTTCGCTTCAATACTACTGTAACTGACTTAGATATTGAGATAAGCAATGAAGAAAAAACAGTGACTGCCATTCATCTTCAAAGTAATAACACAGAGGAGATTATAACGACAACTAAAAATGACCTCGTTTTCTTTACTAACGGTTCTATGACAGAAAACTCTTCCATGGGTAACATGGAGAGAGCTCCCTCACTTGATAGAAGTGAAGGAGCAGTTTGGCGACTGTGGAAAAAAATCGCTGCCAAAGATCCATCTTTTGGAAAACCGGAAGTCTTTTGCAGTGATATTGACAAAACCAAATGGGAGTCTTTTACCATCACTGCAAAAGGAGAGAAGTTTCGTAGTCTGCTAGAAGATTTTGCAGAGCGTAAGTTTCTCCCACACCGCACTGCAACGGG
>JALUZQ010000185.1 GCA_027011725.1 Sulfurimonas sp.
AAAGTTATCATACACAGGAGCCTCAATGCTATGCAGTCCAAGTGGCAGTTTTTTTCCAAAGACAATGCCACCTTTGACATCCACCCCGCCGCCAAGTGCCGAAAATATCGCCTGAGCACGTCGCAGTTGAAAATCTTGCATGCCCCATGAAGTGCGTCGTCCCTGATAGTAAATGGCCTTTGGAGCATGTGCCATAAATTCACGGGCTATAGTTGTAATGGTCTCTGCTTCTATTCCTGTTATCTTTTCTGCCCACTCTGGTGTATAGTTTTGCTCCAATATATGCTTTTTATACTCATCAAAGCCGTTCATATTTTTCTCTACGAACTCTTTGTTGTAGAGTGTCTCTTTCATCACGACATAGGTGAGTGCAAGCACAAAAGCGAGGTCAGTTCCTACTTTGATGCCCAGCCATCTGTCTGCATGCTGCGCCGTATTTGTATAACGAGGGTCAAGCACTATGAGCTTGAGCCCGCGTCCACGCGTACGTTTGAACATATCCATCGTATCTGGTGTGAGTATGGCCTCTGCGCGGTTTGCCCCTGCCATAATGACATACGAAGCATTTTGCATATCTGCTTTTCCATACGCTCCCAAAGTAAGTGCATACCCTGCTATGGTCGTCTGCAGACAAATAGAAGAGTGGTTCACAAAGTTGATGGAACCGAGCTGTTCACCCATAAAGCGCTTAAAGGTATGCTCAGCCATTCCCTCACCTGCGCAGTAGCCAAGTGTCGAGCGGTTGTCCTTCTCTTCATCGAGTATCTGCTTCATCCCTTTAAAGTGCTCTGTTCCGTTTAAGATGGCCTCATACGCTTCATCCCACGTCACACGTTTAAATTTCCCCTCGCCTTTTTTGCCTACACGCACAAGCGGATACTTTAATCTGTCAGGATCATACAGCGCATGAATTCCAGCATCGCCACGTGCGCAAAGCATATTTTTTGATTTTGGGAAAAGAGGGTTTGGGTCAAGTTTTTTTATAATGCCGTTTTCCACTTTTGCAAACGCAGTACATTTGTTCACACACACTTCGCAAACAGTGGCTACCTGAAAATTGGAAAGTTCTGGTTTTTTACTACGATTTAACAATGCAGAAGCACTACTTGCACCCACTATGCTTAAAGCAACACTCCCCTGTAAAAATCTTCTTCGTGATATCTCAACTTTCATTTTTTTCTTTCTTTCTCTAATAAGTTTTTCAAATAGTTTAGAAGTTTCAAAATATAACTTTTTATTATTTAAATTCTCCTAATAGCACTCAATTAATTGAGATTTATTATGAAAATAGGCATATATGTTATAATTAGTAATGATTTTTGAAGTAAAAGATAGAGATGACTACTTTCAAGCACTAGCTTCTTTACCCGTGGCGATGGTCGTTGCTGATGTTGAAACAGGTACTATCATCTATGTAAACCCTGCTGCTGAAAAACTTTGGCAACACAGTGCTGATGATCTTGTCGGCAAACACCAGACCACCTTACATTCAGACTATTGGAATGAAAAAGGACGGGAGACATTTTCGAGAGATGTAGCTGCACTCAAAGCCGGTCAAACGGTTACACAGGTCAAAAACGCAGCTCTGCGTGCAGATGGCAAAGAGATTCCCATCACGATTAATGCCGTCATCGTAAATATTACCGGTCAAGAGTTCATCGTTGGGACATTTCTCTCTATTGAAGAAAGAGAAAAGGCCTACCAAAAACTTTTTGAAAAAGAGCGAGAGATTAGTACCATTTTAGAAAACTCTCAAGTGGGCATCGCATACCTCAAAAATGGACGTACCCTATACAAAGCCAACCAAAGACTTGCCGATATACTCGGCTATGACTCCGTACAAGAGATGGAAGGTCTCTCTATGGAGGAGTTTCATCTCTCACATGAGAACTTTATACACTTTGGAAAACAGCACTATCTTCCTCTTCAGGAAAACAAAGCAACCCATATCGACTATGAGCTTCGTAAAAAAAACGGGGAGAGCATCTGGGTAAGTCTCAGTGGAAAGGCCATCGATACAAACGTCCC
>JALUZQ010000186.1 GCA_027011725.1 Sulfurimonas sp.
CATTTGGAGTAGCAGAGACAAAGAGATAGTGCGGTGCTTTTTCTATGTACTCATCAAGTTTCAGAGGACGGTTGTCAAGTGCGGAAGGCAGGCGAAAACCGTAATCGACTAACACCTCTTTACGAGCACGATCTCCTGCATACATTCCACGAAACTGCGGCAAGGAAACGTGTGACTCATCAACTATTATCAAATAATCTTTATGCCGTACTTCAAAATAATCTAAAAGTGTAAAAGGCGCTTCTCCCGGCTTTTTATTTGTCAAAAGTCGTGAATAGTTCTCAATACCTTTACACATTCCCGTCGTTTGGAGCATCTCCAAATCAAACTCTACACGTTGCTTGAGACGTTGATACTCAACAAGTTTGCCCTCTTTTTGGAAGTAAGCGAGTCGCTCATCTAGCTCCTCTTCAATGCGCTTGATCGCCACAGCCATCTTCTCTTGGCTTACGGCAAATTGGCTCGTAGAGTAGATAGTGAACTTCTTATGCTCTTCAAGTCGTTTATTGTCTATAACATCGAAAGTATAGATCGCCTCTATTTCATCTCCAAAGAACTCGATGCGAATCGCCTCTTGCTCAAAATAGGGCGGATAGATATCAATGCTCTCTCCATTGACCCGAATATGCCCTGAATCAAAATAAGTGTCATTGCGTGAGTAGCCCATCTCAACCAAACGCAGCAAAAGTTTTTTCTGGCTCACCTCATCCCCCACAGCAACTGACTGTACCATGCTTTGATACTCTTCAGGGTCTCCCAAACCGTAGTTGGCAGAGACAGAAGCGATAACGATGACATCATCATACGAAAGCAGATTTGCCGTAGCTGAAAGGCGCAAGCGTTCAAGTTCATCATTGATAGCAGAATCTTTTTCTATAAAGAGATCTTGGCGAGGAATGTATGCTTCTGGCTGATAATAATCATAGTACGAAACAAAATACTCCACATGATTGTGCGGAAAGAACTGTCGAAACTCACTGTAAAGCTGTGCAGCCAAAGTTTTGTTATGCGTCATAATGATAGTCGGCATCTTGGTCTTTTCAATGACACGTGCCATTGTATGTGTCTTACCCGAACCCGTCACCCCCTCAAGGGTCTGATAACGGTTTCCATCTAAGATGCTTTGAGAGAGTTTTTCTATAGCTTGTGGTTGGTCACCTGCCGGTTTATACGGTGATACCACTTCAAAATTTATATCTTTTTTCATTAGTGGAATTATAGCTAAATGGAGACAATAGAGTATTATTGAAGAAACTATGTTATCATAATAAAAAACAAAAAGGTCTGCTTTGTATTTACTCCGTCTTGCGGGACTGCTTTTACTGCTATACTCCTTTGCAGATGCTTCGGTATCACTTGATCTCACGCAAGAGGAAAAGGCATGGCTTGCAAAGCACAAAGAGATTTACCATACGGGTGATCCTGATTGGCTGCCTTTTGAAGCATTCACAGAAGATGGAGAGTATGTCGGTATCATTCCCGATGGTTTACGAGTTATAGAGAAAAGAACAGGACTCAAATTTCACATCATTCCTTCTAAATCATGGGCCGAGTCACTCAAAATGCTACGCAGTGGCAAAGTAGATATGCTCACGGAGACAACAGACTCTTACCTTCAAAAAGATTTTCTCTTTACAAAACCTTTTCTTTCCAACTCTATCATCATCATCATGCGTACACGAAGCTCCTATGTAAACAATATCGAGCAACTCAAAGATAAAAAACTGGTGATGATAAAAGATTATGGCTATGTTCATAAAATAGAGCAAAAATACAAAGATATCCATTTTTATAAAGTAAAAAACATACAAGAAGGGCTTGAAGATATAGCTACAGGAAAGTATGATGCAATGCTCGTTACGATGGCTTTAGGTTCGTATGCCATTCATACAATGCAGCTATCGAATCTACAAATAGTGGGAAAAACAGAGTTCTCAACACAGGTAGGGTTTGCCGTTGCAAAAGAGAATGCTCCTTTGGTAGGTATTTTGAACAAAGCATTTAAAACAATCGATGAACATACGAAA
>JALUZQ010000187.1 GCA_027011725.1 Sulfurimonas sp.
TGATATTGCAGAGCAGTTAAATCTCAACATAGAACTCTATAACTACACCAATGAACACCAAGAGAATAGAGAACAGGTAATAGAACACTTTAACAACCTCTCAACCATTTTTTCTAAATCTATTAAAATATATAATGAACAGGAAAACCCTATTCGTCGCCTTAAAGAGAAAGAGAATTTTATACATATCTTACCTTTTACGAGAAAACTGATTCAAAGGCATATCTTTTCTCTCTTCTCAACAGATAGTGAAAAACTCTACTACAAGCTTGATGAGTATACACAGATATTTATTCCAGTACAGATTTAGCCATTTCTTAGCAATATTTAAGTATTATTTATCATATTAAATTTTGGATAGATAATGCAGGTAAATATTCCCCTTAAAAAAGTCATAGACAACTCATACGATATAACCATAGACTCAATGCCGAAGATGCATTTTCATAAAAAAGTAGCCATTGTAACCAACCCAAAAGTTGCAGGACTGCATTTAGGGTATCTTCTCTCAAAGATCAGTGCAAAAGAGCTCTATATCATTACAGTTCCAGATGGTGAAGAGTATAAAAATCAAGATTCTATCGATACGATTATGGAGTCACTCTTTAATCACCGTTTTAACCGCAGTTCTCTGCTCATTGCGTTTGGCGGTGGTGTGATAGGTGATATGACAGGATTTGCTGCAAGTATCTATCAGAGGGGGATTGATTTTATCCAAATCCCTACAACACTGCTCTCTCAGGTTGATGCAAGTGTTGGTGGAAAAACAGGTATGAATAATAAGTATGGAAAGAACCTTATAGGAGCATTTCATCAGCCGCAAGCCGTCTATATTGACCCCAATTTTTTAGAAACTCTGCCTCAAAGAGAGTTTGGTGCAGGTGTAGCTGAGATCATTAAAATGGCAGTGACTTTTAACAAAGAATTCTTTGAATTTTTAGAAAAAGCAGATTTGGAAGATAAAGCACAACTGCAAGAGGCGATTAAACAGGCTGTAGAGACAAAGGCTTCTGTTGTTGCACAAGATGAAAAAGAGAGAGGGCTTCGAGCTGCTTTAAACTATGGACACACTTTTGGACATGTCATAGAGAACCAAACGCAGTACAAGAGATATCTGCATGGTGAAGCGGTTGCCATTGGTATGGTTATGGCGAACAGACTCGCAGTTGCTTTGAATCTTATGAGTGAAGAGGAAGCACAACGTGTAGAAAAACTGTTGCAAAAATACAACTTGCCGACGTCTTATGAAATAGATGATGTAGAAGAGTTCTATGAGACCTTCTATCTTGATAAAAAAAGTTCAGATGCCTCCATCACGTTTATCATTCCAGAGCATATAGGCGGAGTAAAAATAAGTGATGAAGTAGATAAATCAGTCATCATAGATGTATTAAAAACATTTAAGGCTTCCTGATGTCTTTGAAATCACTCCTTTTGTTTGGCTTGTTTTTACAAGTTCTTTATGGTGCGCCATTTGACATACTTAGCACTGCTTCGGTAGAAAGCAATGCCAGTAAAGAGATGAATTTGACACAGGCTGATCTTGATGCACAAAAGTTAAAAGAGGCGCTTGCTATCAATGCAAAAATTCAGGAGTATAAAAAACAACTGCAAAATTTAAAAACGCAGATCTCTGATGAAAATATGTGGATAAAGAGCTATGCCTCATATTTAACTGCAATGGATGTGAAAAATAATCTTGAAAAAATAAAAGCTCGCATTAAATATCTCAAAAGGCATGCTAAAACTGACAGCGACAAGTCTGAACTGAGTGCACTCATAGATAAACAGAAGATCCTCGCATCGCAGATCAATAATCTCAAAGGCGATTTCGCTCTTGCACCATTTTCTGAACTTATCACTCCACCCAGTATCGATAAAATCCCTGAAATTACAAACCCTTTTGATATTTTGACAGGAATCTCTTTAATAAAAACCTTTGACTCCAATTTTGAAGAGTATAAGAAAAAGAGAGAAGCACTTATTAATCTTATACAAATACTTCAAACGCAGCTAAGAGTCTACAAACATCTTGAGAGTATTGATAAAGAACACGACTATAAAGATATTATAGCGAAGCAAAAAATGCAGCTTGAGATGTTTAAAAGAGCGCTTGATACTATGAATGTGACGATGGATGTGTATCAAAAACGTCTCGATGTTGCCGAAGTGAACATTAATAAAAGTATAAAAAGACAGGTCTATGGGCTTGCAAAGATCGGGGCTATCATACTCTTTATATTTCTTGTCTTTTTCCTGCTCAAACTTATGGTTAAAAAGTATATCACTGACAATGAACGCTTCTATATGGCAAACAAAATCATCACTTTTACCAACTTTACCATCATTATTTTGGTGCTCTTTTTTAACTATATTGAAAATGCAAGCTATATCGTTACCATTTTAGGGTTTGCATCTGCGGGTATCGCCATTGCGATGAAAGACTGGTTTATGAGTCTTTTAGGCTGGCTTGTCATAGTCTTTGGCGGGAGTATTCATGTGGGTGATAGAATCCGTGTTGACTTGGATGGTATGAAGTATGTCGGGGATGTTTTAGACATTTCACTCTTGCGTATCACTATTTTAGAAGATATTACACTCACCTCTATTATGCAAAACCGTCGTGCGGGGAGGATTATATTTATTCCAAACAACTATGTCTTTACAAAGATGATAGCGAACTATACGCATAACTCTCTTAAAACGGTTTGGGATGGCATAAAAATTACCATTACATTTGACTCAAATCATAAAAAAGCGATGCATTTGGTCAAAGAGATTACGAAAAAGTACTCAAAAGGTTACACGGACATCACAAGAAAACAGCTGAATAAACTGCGTCAGAATTATAGTTTGAAAAATACAAATGTTGAACCGAGAATTTACTCTTTTATAGAGTCAAACGGGCTTGACATTGAGGCATGGTATCTTACAAATGCTTATGGCACTTTAACGTTGCGTAGTGTAATCTCTGCTGAAATAGTAGATGCTTTTAATGCAGAAGATGATATAACAATAGCATACCCAACACAAAAACTAAATGTCTCTATGCATAATGAAGATGCAATAGAACATAATCACGAGCTTGTATAATGAAGAAAAAAGTTTACTTTAAAACCTTTGGTTGTCGCACAAACCTCTATGATTCTCAAGTTATGATGAGCTCTTTACAAGAGTATGAAATAACAGAGAATGAAGATGAAGCAGATGCAATAGTCATCAACTCCTGTACCGTTACAAATGGTGCAGATACCCATGTACGCTCATATATTTCCCACGTTGAGAAACATAATAGTAAAGCTAAACTCTTTTTAACGGGTTGTGGAGCGCATACAAAAGGGGAGTCACTTCTTAAAGAAAATCGTATTCACGGTGTGTTTGGTCAGAGCGAAAAACAAAAAATAGATAAACTCCTTAAAAAAGAGCAGCCTTTTTATGAGCCGGGAGATCTTAATCACATAGATGATATGGTGGTTGATGAGTTTGTCGGTAAGAGCAGGGCGTTCATAAAGATTCAAGAGGGGTGTAATTTTCGCTGTTCGTATTGCATCATTCCCTATGTTCGTGGGGATGCCAGAAGTATGGATGAGACGCGAATTTTAGAGCAGATACGCAGACTTGCAAGTAACGGTTTTGGAGAGTTCATTCTCACCGGTACAAATGTCGGCTCTTATGGGCAAGATACAAAGACATCTCTTGCTAAACTGATGAAACGGATGTCACAGATTCGAGGAGTTCGAAGGATACGTCTTGGAAGTGTTGAACCGATTCAGATCAGTGATGAATTTAAAGAGATCTTGGATGAACCTTGGATGGAGAAGCATATGCACATCGCACTGCAGCATACTTCTCCAAAAATGCTCAAACTGATGAATAGACGTAATGTCTATAAGCAAGACAGAGAACTTTTTGAGTTTTTAGCAGACAAAGGCTATGCAATAGGGACTGATTTTATTACAGGACACCCTGGAGAGAGTGAAGAGCTGTGGAGAGAAGCGATGCTAAACGCAGCAGAGTTGCCTTTAACACACATCCATGCCTTTACCTACTCAAAACGTGATGGAACACCCTCAGCTACCATGAAGCCTGAAGTAAATGGCAGGGTTGCAAAAGAGCGTCTCCATGAATTGCAAGATTTAATAGATGCAAAAAATCTTGCCTTTAGAGAGAAGTTTAGAGGAGAACTTGATGTGCTCATTGAGTCCTATAAAGAGGGTGCTTATCATGGACTTGACCAACACTTTAACAAAATAGTGGTGGAGTCCGATGAAGATCTACTTGGAAATTGGATCACGATCAATGATTATGAGGTAAAAAAGGAGTATAACTATGCTAGAGTCTAAAACAAATCGTATAGCTCTTTTCGTTTCCGCATTTATTATCATTGCACTTGTACTTTTTGCAATTTTGAGAGACAATTCACAGGCTATTTCTTTGGCTCAAGCACAAGAGTTGCTTCAAAGCAGAAGTGTTAAAAAAGTTGTTGTTACAAAAAAATATGTCTTTTTAAAGACAGATACAGGCTACTATAAAATCCCATCTTCTCAAGTCACACCTAAGATGTTCATAAACTATAAAGTAGAAGTGGGAACTGAAGCAAATATTTTGATATATATTCTTTTCTTTGTTCTCTTTTTAGGGCTAGGTTCACTTCTTTTTCGTTATTTGCAAAAGAGAGACTTTAAACTTTTTGAGAGCGTTGAGAGTGAACAAGCAGGCTCATCTTCTGCGGGTACTGCTCTTCCTGGTGAGTCATCTGTTATTGAAGCCATTAAAAGTGATGTTAGTTTCGCAGACATTGGTGGGATCAGTGATGTTAAGATGGAGCTTGAAGAGATCATAGATTTTATGAAAAACCCTAAGCGTTACAAAAGTTTTGGTGCTCGATTGCCAAAGGGTGTGTTACTAGTGGGTCCTCCCGGTGTTGGAAAAACGATGATAGCAAAAGCAGTGGCACACGAAGCAGAGGTGCCTTTTTACTACCAAAGTGGAGCATCATTTGTACAGATATATGTAGGAATGGGTGCAAAACGTGTCCATGAACTTTTTAAAGCTGCAAAGAAAAATGCACCCTCTATCATCTTTATAGATGAGATAGATGCTGTGGGCAAAAAACGTGATGGCAATAGGAATGATGAGCGTGAAGCAACACTCAATCAACTCCTAACTGAGATGGATGGTTTTGAAGGCTCAAGTGGTGTCATAGTCGTTGCCGCTACAAATAAGATCGATGTACTTGACTCAGCACTTTTGCGTGCAGGACGCTTTGACAGACGAATATTTGTAGAGCTTCCTACCAAAAAAGAGCGTGAGGCGATTTTGTCTAAATACCTTGAAAAAGTACCGCATGAGTTAGATGTAAAAGTTGTGGCAAATATGACAGTAGGTTTCAATGGTGCCTCTTTGGCAGCGCTTGTTAATGAAGCAGCACTTTTAGCACTACGCCAAAATGATTTTCATGTCACTTTGGAGCATTTCTATCAGGTTAAAGACAAAGTAATGTTTGGAAAGAAAAAGCTACAGATGCTCAGTGAAAAGCAAAAAGCTTTCCGTGTGACCTATCAAGCAGGGAAAGTGCTTGTTGCAACCTACTATGACCTACCGTTTGAGAAGTTGATGCTCTCAAATGAGAAGCTTACACCGCAAACTGATGAGCCATACATCAAGCAGGAGTTAGAGTCACGTGTACGTATGCTACTCTCAGGTATGGCATCGTGTGACATCAAGTACTCTGAACACTCTAACAATGCCAAAGAGGACTTAAAACAGGCAAAAGAGATCGTTGAAAAAATGTGTAACGACTATGGCATGGCATCATCATTTTTACCGGATACAAAAGAGCAAGGGTTGATACTTGAGCGTCTTTATGGTGAAACAAAAGACTTACTCCTCTCTATGCAAGAGATAGTGAACAAAATAGAAGCTGTACTCTATGAGCGAGAGAGTATTTCTAAAAATGAGGTCAAAAGTTATTTAGATGCAGTTCTTTAGCGGTTTTTCTCTTCAAAACGATGAAAAATTCTTTCGTAAATTTATAAAAGAGAGTGATTTTTGTGTTTGTGGCTTTAGCTATGGAGCGATTAAAGCTTTTGAATATACGCAACAGCTTTTAAATGAGGGCAAAAGGGTAGATACCCTACAACTCATCTCTCCTTCGTTTTTTCAAAGTAGAGATGTGAAGTTTAAGCGTTTGCAGACGATGTCATTTAAACGCAGTGCGGATGCCTACATTGAACAGTTCATTGCTTCTTGTTTTTTACCTTATGATGTCGGTGATGTTGAGCTGGTAGAGGGAAGTATGGAAGAACTGAATGAGTTGCTAAATTATGTATGGGATAAAAATGCTCTTAAAGAGTTAGTATCAAAGGGTGTGGTGATAGAAGTCTATCTTGGTGGTGAGGACAGGATTATAGATGTAAACGCAGCGAGAGAGTTCTTTTTAGAGCTGGCAACTGTGACCTACATAAAAGAAGCAAATCACTTTTTGCAACTTATCTGACGTTTTCCCGTATATAAATATGTACAATTCCGAGGACAAATCCTCCCTCTGGTCTGAGCCTCTACATTTTACATATTTATATACTACATGACTGATATAAGTATATTTACAAAAAATTTAAAATAAGAACTAAAAGGAATGAGACGATGAGTGAAATAAAAATAGGCGTAATTACAGCAAGTGATAGAGCAAGTAAAGGTATCTACGAAGATATAAGCGGTGTTGCAATTCAAGATACTATGAAAGATTACCTAAAAAGTGATTTTGAGATAGTTTACAGATGTATCCCTGATGAACAAGAGCAAATAGAAGCAACTATGAAAGAGTTGTGTGATGAGGCTGGATGTTGTTTAGTGGTCACAACAGGTGGAACAGGGCCGGCACTTCGTGATGTGACGCCTGAGGCTACTGAAAATGTGTGTCAAAAGATGATGCCGGGCTTTGGTGAACTTATGCGTCAAGTGAGTCTGCAGTATGTGCCAACAGCAATTCTTTCACGTCAAACAGCGGGAATACGAGGAAAATCTCTTATAATTAACCTTCCAGGAAAACCAAAGTCCATTCGTGAATGTCTTGATGCAGTGTTTCCTGCTGTTCCTTACTGTATAGATTTGATTGAAGGTCCATTTATCGAAACAAATGAGGATGTTATAAAGGCATTTCGTCCAAAAGCTAAATAGATTACTATATAAAATACTATATAGTAATTCGAATGCCAACAGGGCAGTGGTCGGAGCCTGTGATGTAATCAAGAATGAAAGCATCTTCAAGGCTCTCAGCCAAATC
>JALUZQ010000188.1 GCA_027011725.1 Sulfurimonas sp.
CTTATAGGATTCTTGCCCTTGATTGTGATGCTTTTTCATGTATTGAGTGGTTTGGAGTATGAAAAAGTGCTGGAGCTTTTTGCCCAAAAAGCAATAGCTGAGAGTTTTGTGCAGAGCCTTTTGCTCAGTGCTTTTGTTGCGTTTACAAGTACACTCATAGGCACAGCACTTGGGCTGCTCTTTGATAAAACAGACTTTTTTGCCTCAAAGCTTTTTGTATCGCTGTTTATTGTGCCTCTTTTGGTACCGCCTTACATTTTGGCACTTGGTTGGATAGACATTATTGGTGTTGAAGGTATTTTAAGTGGATGGCTCTTTGGTTTTTGGGGTGTTGCATGGGTGCTAATTTGTGTTTATTTGCCCATTCCCATGGTGTTGAATATGTTGTTTTTAAAACAAATAGCACCGAATTTGGAAAATATGGCAAAACTCTACACAAATGAGTGGGGCGTGCTGCGTTTCATTACACTGCCGCTTATTATGCCTGCTTTTGTGCTCTCATTTTTACTGCTGTTTATTCTCAGTTTTTCAGAGTACAGTGTGGCGAATGTGCTGCGATTTCACTCTTTTTCTTTAGAGAGTTTTGTACGCTTTAGTGCATTTTATGATTTTAAATCTGCCATGCTGCTCTCACTTCCCATGCTGCTCGTTGCGGCTCTTGTTCTGCTCATAGAGCGCTTGTATGTAGAAAAGAATCTTACAAAAATGAAAACTCCACAGCGTATCAACATTATAGAACTCTCAAAAAATCAGCAACTTTTTTTTAGCGTTTTACTTGTTTGTTTTGTTTTCGTTGTTTTGGTTTTCCCTCTCTTCTCACTCTTTTCTCATGTCAATTTACAGAGTTTGGCACTTGCGTTTGACAAAGCACTCTCTCCTTTGATAAATAGCTTTGTCTACAGTTTGAGTGCGGCTGCTCTTTTGACGCTTTTAGGGTTTCTCTCGGCGTATGTTATCAGTTTCAAGTTTCTCTCACTATGGTGTTTCTTTGACGGGGGCATCGTCTTTTTGTTTACACTGCCTGCAACGGTACTTGGCATTGGCTTCATTTTACTCTACAACAGAGTGTGGTTAGATTTCATTTATGCTTCTGCGTTTATCGTAATATTGGCGTATGTCGGGAAGTATTTGGCACTTGCTGTGAAGATGAGTGAGCACAGACTTCAGCAGATGCCAAGTTCCATGCTTGAGGCTGCCAAACTCTCAGGTGCTTCATGGTTTGATACGTTGCGCTATATACTCATTCCCCAGTCAAAAAAGATGCTTATTACAGTATTTGTTGTAAGCTTTATTTTCTCTTTTCGTGAGAGTACGCTGACAATGCTGCTCTATCCTGCGGGGCATGAGACACTGAGTGTTTACATCATCACACAAATGGCAAACGGCAGACCTGAGATCATAGCTGCGTTGAGCCTCATTATGGTACTCTCCATTGTAGTGCCGTTTTTTATATTTATGAGGAGAAAAGTGGTATGATAGAGATAAAAGAGCTCTCATTTTCTTATGAAGAAAAAAGCGTGTTGCAAAACATTACGCTTTTTGTAAAAGCGGGTGAGCGTCTTGTGCTGCTTGGAAGTTCAGGCTCTGGCAAATCAACACTGCTGCGACTTATAGCCGGATTTATAGCGCCGACTAGTGGGGAGATAGTGATAGAGCAAAAAGTCGTAAGCAAAGATAGAAAGATCCTCACTCCTCCATATAAACGGGGCATATCTATGGTATTTCAAGATCTGGCACTTTGGAACCATATGAATGTGGCGCAAAACATTGCGTTTCCTCTAAAGATGCAAAAAGTACCTCAAAAAGAGCAGATGCAACGAGTGTCGGAGTTCTTAGAGATAGTCTCTCTCAAAGGGTATGAACAGAGGAGCATAGATGAACTCTCAGGAGGAGAACAGCAACGCGTGGCACTTGCACGGGCACTTGTAAATGCTCCTAAGGTCTTGTTGATGGATGAGCCGCTCTCAAGCCTTGATGAGGAGCTGAATGTCCACCTGCGTAAAGAGATAGTTT
>JALUZQ010000189.1 GCA_027011725.1 Sulfurimonas sp.
TTCGGACATTATGAATGAAAATACCCAGCATTATCTATTTAGTAAAATAAAAGAGTACTCAATAGCCAAGCAGTTGACTATAGAGATTCTTGAAACGCAGGAGATTGAGAGTGAGAGTGCAATCTTCGGTTTTATAGAAAATGTCTATGATTTAGGCGCACAGATTGCCATTGATGACTTTGGAAGTGGTTTTGCGAACTTTGAGTATATGACAAAGAATAAGTCAGATATTATGAAAATAGATGGCTCATTGATAAAGAACATAGATAAAGATGAGAATGCCCGTTTAGTTGTTGAGACCATAGTCTCTTTTGCGAAAAAGCTTCAGAAAAAGACTGTAGCAGAGTTTGTTCACTCCAAAGAGATCTTTGATATAGTCAAAGAGATGGGTGTTGACTATGTGCAGGGGTATTATCTTGGAGAGCCTAAGCCTGAAGCCACATAGCCTCTAAGTGAAAAACTTAGAGACATTCAAAGAACTCTGCAGCTTCCTTTTCATCATCACTGAGTTTTTCTTTTGAATAGAGAGGGTCGTTCTCTATTATATGTTTGATCTTTTCTTGGCAGTAGGTAAAAAGCACCTTATATGCCTCTTCATCATCATTTATAAAACCCAAACCACTGAACTGATACGGTTCTTCTTGCTCGATGCAAAGTAAAGTTCCTTCTACATTTTTTTCAAGGACTTCTACAAGTTCACGGTATGTGATGTCAAATTCGGTTGCATTCCAGCCAATATCTTCTAGTTTTGCATCTGCAAATTTATCGACACCGTCACCTGTCGTGTCATCATATGAAGCGCGAGGCGTGTTTACTTTAATGAGTTCTTGCCAGTTTGAAAAGGCTTTGAGCAGAACCCTGTCATCATCTTCAACGACCTGATAGTTCTTCCCTAAAATGTCTGCAAGTGTTTTTGCTTTACTTGGCATGAGTGCATTTGTCGCCTCCGGTATATGTCTGCCTTGATAAATCAGTATCTCTTTATTATCAAAAGGAGCGAACACTACCTCACCTTTCATGTTGATACCAAACTCTCTTGTAGAGTTGACTGCGTTTAGCAAAGCCTTTTTATCTACTGTGATTATCTCTTTAAATAGGTTGAATTGTTTCATAGTTTGCCTCATCTTTTTTCCATATTATACAGAGTATGTCATTAAGCACAAAAACTTATGAAAACTTCTAAGCTTACTCTAATAAAAATTTTACCAAAACTTTAGTATAATGCGACAAATTTTTTAGAGGAAAAACCTCTAAAGCTCAAGGAAATGTAATGGCATTAAATGTTTACTATGATAAAGATTGTAATATTGAACTCATCAAAAGCAAAGTAGTTGCGATGATCGGTTTTGGTTCTCAAGGACACGCACACGCAGAAAACTTAAGAGACAGCGGTGTTGAAGTTGTTGTAGGTCTTCGTAAAGGCGGATCAAGCTGGGCAAAAGCTGAAGCAAAGAACTTTGAAGTTTTAACAGTTGGTGAGGCTACTGCAAAAGCAGATGTAGTTATGATCCTTTTACCGGATGAAAATCAAGCAGAGATCTATAAAGAAGAGATAGAGCCAAACCTGAAAGAGGGCGCAACTATCGCTTTTGGTCATGGTTTTAACATTCACTATGGTCGTATCATTCCAAGAGCTGACATCAATGTTACTATGATCGCTCCAAAAGCTCCGGGACATACTGTACGTTCTGAATTCGTTCGTGGTGGTGGTATTCCTGACCTTATCGCTGTTGGTCAAAATCCTTCAGGAGAGACAAAAGAGTTAGCACTCTCTTACGCTTCTGCTATTGGTGGTGGACGTACTGCTATCATCGAGACAACTTTCAAAGATGAGACAGAGACTGACCTTTTTGGTGAGCAAGCTGTTCTTTGTGGTGGTGTAACTTCTTTAGTTCAAGCTGGTTTTGAAACACTTACTGAAGCTGGATATGCTCCTGAAATGGCATACTTCGAGTGTCTTCACGAACTTAAACTCATCGTTGACTTGATGTTCGAGGGTGGAATCGCT
>JALUZQ010000190.1 GCA_027011725.1 Sulfurimonas sp.
CCGTAATGTCACCACTCTTTTTACTCTTTACATCTGTCAGTCCAACTTTTGCATTGAGTATGAGCGTATTGTTATGCACACTTAAAGGTTTTTGCAACTCTAAAAAGAACTGTTCATAATCGTAGTCGCTTCCCCAGCTCTTTGCATCTTTTTTAAGCTCGAGTTTACCTAACATGCCTTTGTTTGGGTAGTTATAGTTGTCGAGTGAGTCAAAAAGCACTCTTAGCTTTATCTGACGGGCATTAAACTCTTTTGAATACCCCTCAAAATCGACATCTGACTTGTCTCTATATGCTGCTGCGTTTAGCTCTGCGCGCAAACTTCTTGTCACATTTGCACCAAAGCCAAGACCACCGCCATACCCTCTACTTTTAAGTTCTTGGTTTCCTACGGTTTCTGTCGGAACTATGTAGGTCGTTTTTTCATAAGAGAGAAAAGGCCGTACATAGTACATTTGAGAAAAATCAAGAGGCTGATAGAACTCTGTAGCTAAACGCTGCTTTTTCCCTATTTCTGCATCTGTTCTCCACTCTGCACCTAAGTCGTTAATGCCATACATCAAATAACCGAGCTTCAAACTATATGCAGAGTGCCCGTTAAAATCATCATCTAAAGAGAGAGAAAAGAGTAAATCACCCCTGTTGTCCCAACTTGGTTCTGTCGTGATAAGCAGAGTGTTTTTTCCATCTTTTTTGATGATTTTATAGGTAATACTGTCAAAGACGGTCAAGTTATAGAGTTCAAGTATATCTTCATGCAGAGCTTTTACATCAAACACCTTTCCAACTTTTTGACGTATCTGTTTTTTGATGATTGCATTACTGAGGTATGTATTGTTTTGAATTTCAATGGCAGAGATTATAAGTGCTTTATGTCTCTCTTTTTTTCTATGAAGCTCTTTGTACTTAGCATACTCCTCTTTACTCAAAGAGTATTTTTGTAACTTTTTCACCTGTGTGAGTGCTGCGGTGTAACCTGCATCAATGATCTGAGCATATTTTTCTACATCAAGTCCTGAGTAGCCCTCGAGTTTTGGTGTTATTAAAATGTCATCTTCTTTCAAAAGCTTAATAGACTCGACAACATTCTTGCGTGTCATAATATCTACAAGCTGATTGACAACGACCAAATAGGAGTTTAAATCCAAGTTCTGTGAAAAATCTTCACTCACATCAACAGCAATGATAATGTCAGCTCCCATTTGACGTGCAACATCTATGGGGAGGTTGTCATTTATTCCGCCATCCACAAGATCTTTGCCATCAATTTTGATAGGCTGAAATCCTCCGGGAATTGCACTTGAAGCATACATGGCTTCTGCTAAAGAACCAGAACCCAGTACAACAGCTTTTCCATTTTTAATATTTGTCGCCACTGCACGAAAAGGAATGGATAAATTGTCAAAGTTTTTAACGCCAAGTGCATTTGCACTCAACTCACCAAACTTTAAAAGAAGCGGCTCGCGTTTGAGCACACCTGTCGGCAGAGCGATCTCTCCGGCTGCGTTTATACCTACACCAAGTTTTCCTTGGTAGGTGTACTCTGTGAGTTTTCTCTGCATAGGAATCTTTTGGCGCTCTAAATCAGAGCGAATGAACTTGTGCCAGTTAGTTGTTACAAGTATCTGCTCCAACTCCTCAGGTGTCTTTCCCGTAGCGTAGAGCCCACCCATAAATGAACCCATACTTGTACCTATTATCATATCTACAGGTATGCGATTTTGCTCAAGAACTTTGAGTACTCCTACATGTGCGCCGCCACGCGCACCGCCACCACTGAGAACCAGTGCGATTTTTGGACGCTCACTTGCAAAGAGCAGAGTGAGTGTGATAAAAAAGAGTACAAAAAGTTTCAAAGCTTATCCTTTATGCAAGACTTTTAAGCGAGATGAAAAGCACTAATGAGTGCAAACACCCACACAAGTGCAGTCACAATTAGACTCAGCAGCACAAGTGTTGCACCGGCATCTTTTGCCTGCTTTGCCAAGATATGATAA
>JALUZQ010000191.1 GCA_027011725.1 Sulfurimonas sp.
ATCCATACGTTTGTATCTAGTGATGATGTCTTGGAGTGTAAATGTAAGTGCATGACCGATGTGCAAACGTCCTGTAACGTTTGGTGGTGGCATCATGATTGAGAAGTTTTTTCCCTCTTCTTGGATGGCTTTGTTGCCATCGACTTCAAAGTATTTTCGCTCTTCCCAAATTTTGTAGTATTGCTCTTCTGTCATCTAATCGCCTTCAATAATATAAATAAAAATTGCGCGATTATATCTAAAAGTAGCTTAGATTCCGGTGACCCTTTTTTTGATCTCTATTTTGTCCTCATACATATGTTTGTCAGCCTCTTCGATGGTCTCATCAAGAGAATCTTCCTCTTTAAACGCAGTAACACCAAATGAAAAGCTTACAGTGAATGTTGCTCCATTATGTGCTTTTAGTTTCTTTTTAATGATACTTTCTCTGAGTTTTGTCAAAGCCTCATTTGCTTTGGCAATAGTTATAGAATCTTTAAAAAGTATGATAAACTCATCCCCTCCGTAGCGAATAACGGGGTAGCCTACTTTTTTTAATTCATTAAGAATAAAAATAAGTACTTTATCACCTATAATATGCCCATGCGTATCATTGATCTCTTTAAAATAGTTAAGATCAATAATGGCTAATACTCCCCCTTGTGAAAAGCTGTTTGAACCTTCATACAGGCATTTGTCTCGGAGCCATTTTCTGTTGAGCGCATGTGTAAGCTCATCTCTGTAAAGTGAAGCTCTAAGACCTTCTACTTCCTGACGAAGCTTTTGAGTCTCTTTGAGTATCTGCATTAAACTTGTTTCATCTTTATTCTGAATAGCATCAATGGCTTTAGAAGTATTATCACTTAAACTATTTGCATTTTTATATGTTTGATCTTGCAAGTGTGTCAATTTTACACACTGTTGCTTTACAACATCTTCAGAGAGTGAATGTTCATCCTCTATTTCGAGGTTATTCTCTTTTGCATATTGTTCAAAAATAGAACGATAGAGAGATGGTGTAACAATTGGTAACTCTTCTATGGAGTGTTTTACCTCATTTGAAAGTATCTCGAGTTGTTTTTTGTCCATATCCATTTATTTTCATCCATTTTTTTAGTATGCAGTGATTATATCACAAATCCGATGTGAATTTTTAATGTGAAAACGAGTATAATCTCACTCCAAAAAAATCTGCCCTAAGGAGTCCGCTGTGCCACTATCTCGTTTAAATGAAGAACAGTATGCTGCAGCGACGTCCACAGCGAGTAAAAACCTTATCATCGCTTCGGCAGGGACAGGAAAGACCTCGACTATTGTAGGGCGTATAGGGTATCTTTTAAGTAATGGTATAAAACCTGAAGAGATTCTGCTGCTTACCTTTACAAACAAGGCCGCAGCAGAGATGGTGGCACGTGTAGCTGAGTACTTTGGTGCAGGGGTGGCAAAGAAAATAGATGCAGGAACCTTTCATGCCGTAAGCTACAGATGGCTCAAAAAACGAGATAAACGGGTAGTGCTCAAGCAACAGCGAGAACTTAAAACACTTTTTCGCTCTGTTTTTGAAAAACGCTCTTTTGGACACATAGATGCTGAGGTACAAGCGTATGGTGGTAACTATCTCTATGATGTCTACTCTTTTTATCAAAATACGGAATTGGAAAAAGATTTTGAGTCGTGGCTTATTGAGAAGTACCCTGAGCATGAACTCTTTGCAATGATTTATGCAGATATTGTCGATGAGTTTGAAGCGCTGAAAAAAGAGTATGGCTTTTTAAACTTCAATGATCTACTTCTGAATTTTCGTGAAATGTGTAAAAATGATAATCTCGGCTACAAAGAGGTGCTTGTCGATGAGTATCAAGATACAAATGCTCTGCAAGGCACACTTGTCGATGCTATGAATCCGCCTTCACTCTTTTGCGTCGGGGATTATGATCAGAGTATTTACGCTTTTAATGGAGCCGACATAGGTATCATCGGCTCATTTACAAAAAAGTACCCCGATGCTGTTGTGCATACTCTTACAAAGAACTACCGCTCTTCTGTACCCATACTCTCCCTTGCAAGTAAGGTGATAGAGCATAATGAGCGAATATACCCCAAAAAGCTTGAAGTAACACGTGTTTATGATGCACAGCCTCCAAAACTGCTTGCGTTTGATGAACTGTTTGACCAGTACCATGCCATAGCTGCGATGATACGTGATACACAGACTCCTAGAGAGGAGATAGCCGTCATCTTTCGTAACAACTCCTCTGCAGATGGCATAGAGGTAGGACTGCGTGAACTTGACATTCCCTGTAAACGCAAGGGTGGTACAAGTTTTTTTGATGCAAAAGAGGTAAAAGCTATTTTAGATCTTTATACACTGCTTGTGAATGAATCAGATATGATGTCTTTTATTCACCTCTTTGAGTTTGCCCGTGGGGTGGGAAGTGCTATGGCAAAAGAGCTCTACATTGCACTCAAAACTCTGGGACACGGGAGTATGTTTTATGGGCTCTATGCTCCTGATGAGTCTATCAAAAATCCTTTTGAAAAACGCAAGCTTAACCATCAGCTCGGACTCTTTGATGACTTTTTAGAACTTGGTGCGGTCGGTAAGTATGCAAAGCTTGGATTTGAAGCAAAATTTATGAAAAATCCAATTCTTAAATACCCGAAATTCACAAAAGAGTCGGCTACATTTTTACATAATTTTTACCTGCTCTTTCGAGATCTCAAAGGCATCAAACAGCCCAAGACCATTGTACGTAAAATAGCAGAGTCAGAACTTTACAAATACATCAGCGATGTTTTAGCCACAAAAAGAGCGACACTTAAAGATGGCTCTGTGGATGAAAATCAAAAAACAGAAGCACTCAGCAGAATAAAAAGAAAAGAGCTGCTGCTTCAAGAACTTGCAAAGCCATACTCTGAACATGATAGATTTCTAAATGCAATGATTCTAGGTTCATCCGACTTGACACAGGGCGAGGGGGTAAATCTTTTAAGTGTGCATGCCTCTAAAGGTTTGGAATATAAAGAGGTCTATGTCGTTGACTTGATGGATGGTCGTTTTCCAAACCGTAAACTGATGCAGCGTGGAGGAAGCCTTGATGAAGAGAGACGACTTTTCTATGTTGCCGTGACACGTGCAAAAGACATTCTCTACCTCAGTTATGCAAAGTATGACAAAATTAAAAAGCAAAATTTTATGCCAAGTCAGTTTTTATATGAAGCAGGGTTAGTGGCTAAAGATGAAGCGTATAGAGCTATGGTTATGAAAGAGGAAGAAAAAGAGGAGGAATAGTTTCATTCCTCCTTATGTAAGATAAATTTATGTTGGCATATCGTCTGGACATTCCATGTCTGAGACGGTGACATCATTATTATATGTCCCTTGCGTACCATCAGGGAAAGTCACAAGAACTCTGTTGTCATCAAGGTACTCGAATGTAGCACCATCAATGAGAAGTTTTCCAGAACTAAAAGAGCCATCCGGTGCAACAACAACTGGAACTAATGTTTCAATTTTCATAGTTTTAGGTTCACATACATTAAAAGTGATAGCCCCGTTAACAATAGCCGTTGATTGGTTAGTGTCTAAACTTACATTAAAGTCATTAAAATCAATTTCGATTTCATCTGTATCATCGAAGAGATACGCATCTCCGTTGAGACTGACGTTAAGTTCTTTAAATGCTGCATCGGATTGGAAGTAGATAGTGTTTGCAAAAATCATAATCCCTACATTTCGTACTGAAATTTGCAGTTCATTTTCAGTCATAACGGCAGTAAGTAGATTATCTTTAAAGTCAGCATCGACAGTGTTTAATCCATCGACAATGAGCGCGTTGAACTCTTGACATTGATTAAATCTATTATAGACGTGATAATGTGTCGCTGATGTTTGCGTTCCGTTTGTATCTGCACTTCCATCAATTTTACAATCTCTTGTAATATCATAAGGTTTTGGGTATTCATCTGAAGTTGCCTGTGCACTGACCTTTGAGGGTGACGAACTATTTGCACCTGGTATTGATTGGGTTAATCCACCAGTGATAAGGTTAAGGTTCATTGAATTGAGGTATGATATGGCCTCTTGCGCTTGTGCTGCTGTTGTTATCTGTCCTTTAGGTTTCTCTTGCGTACTAGTACTACTATTACACCCAAGAAAGAAGAGTCCGAACAGTAAGCTTATGCTAAGTAAGATTTTCATGATAAACTCCTTTAATCTTCTGCTATAAATATTTTATAACAAAATACTTTATATTTTACCTTTTCGTATTTTTGATGAAAAAGATATTTCGGAGTGTATCACTTTGTTACAATAAACTTAAAGAGACTTAAGTGTTTGTTCTTAGTTTTCTCACCTCTATAAAATAGCTATGTCCCAAATAGATGACATAAAAGACAGATGCAAAGAAGACAACAAAAGGGATCATGGAAAGAAGATAGAGTCCTAAAGTTTTGAGTCGTAGTGTTGAGCCGTGAAAAAAGCTTATTTTTTGAGCTTCCTCTTTTGTGCAAATTGCTGAAGAGACGTCGTAGGTCATCATTTTATGAAAAAAGTAGTACAGGGGAAAGTTAAACGCAATGATATTTACCAACGGAATGAAATATAGAGGTACAAAGACCAAAAAGAGAACGAGCATTACCGCTATCCATTTGAGTGTGAGAAATATACTCTCTACTGCGTTTGAGTAACCTATCATTTCCACATCTTGGTAGTGTCTTTGTTGGATCTCTTTTAAAATGTTATGTGTTAAAAACCCAATGACTAAAAGAGCAACAAAAATGGAAGCATAAAGTACAAATAGACTTCCAATTGTGTAGATGAAAAAGCTTGCTATCCATGAAGTAAGAGCCGAACTCATCAAAAACTTCATAATTCCCGTTCCAGCCAAGGTCTCTTGAAAACTCTCGGTATGAGGAATACCGTTTTCAATGGTCGTCTGCGAGCTTTGAATATCAATAGTCGTAAACTGATCCATCCCCATACCGGCTACGATAAAAAAGAGAATGTAAAGAATAATCATACTAATGACAAAAGGCATAATGGAATATGCCAGCATCTTTTTTGTAAAAAGGTCTTTTATACTAAGCGTGAGTATGCTTGTCTCTTCATTCATCTTATAAATTCGCCTCTATGATATCAAACGCTTTTTGTGTATCGCTTGTACTCATTTTTCCTGATTTGTAAAAGAGCAGGGTACCGTCTTTTGAAAATATAAGAATGTTAGAAGCATCGTCACCAAGTCCCCACTCTTTGACAAGCACTTTGTCGTAATCTTTTACATAAATAGTCTTTGGAAACTCTTTTTGTTTTCCTTTTAAAATGACATTGATGGCAAAGTTTGGTTTCCATGTTGCTGCCATATTAATGATGGCTATGCTTCCAAAGGCACCTTTTTTTCTGTACTCTTTGGCTTTGAGGGCTTGAGAGAACTCTTCATTATCATCTTTTTTGTCCGGATCAACATAGAACATAACATAGACCTTGTCTTTAAGCATATTTGAATTCCATGCTTTTCCATCTTTGACAAGTCCCCCGTTCTTACCGCTGATGATGACTTCTTTTGGCTTTTCATTGACGGTTACGGCATATAGATTCATAGTAGCAAGAAGCGCTACAAGTAACATTTTCAGTTTCATACTTTACTCCACAGTTTTTTATTGAGATTTAACTCTTTGACGACACCTACAGCGAGATGCAGGGTTTTTAAATACTCCATTGCTATTTTATACTTTAAAAGTGAATGAAATACAGAAGCTTCAAAAAGATCTTTGTTGTAAGCGATGGCAAGGTAGATATTTCCTCCCACAAATGAGGCATAAAGAGGATGTTTTGACTGCTTTTGATAGTGCAGTAACTTTTGCATAAGTGTATGTGTAAGAATGTAGCGTGCTTCGACTTGATCTGTCGAATAGACCACAAACTCTTTTTCAAACTCTGGGTTATCCATCTTTACAAGTTCATTTCTTGAAAAGTTGTTTGACTGCAGCCAATTCCCTACCAAATCACCAAAAGTGCTTTGCGCACTGTCAGGCAAAACAACGGTTTGACCTTTGAAGTTTTTGTTAAATTCACTGACTATGAAAAGCCCCTGAAACATTGTTGTCCAGGAGGTATTGTTTTTTGAGTCTTTATGCCTTTTTTCTGCATGAAAATCTGAAAACTGAATAGGTACGCCATCAATTTTACCACGGATGTAGTCATTGCCACTTACTCTGTCGGGGCGGGAGGTAAATAGCCTTGAGCGTGTAAAGTATGTCTCATCTACATGCCTTTGCGGCAGATACTCAAGATTTTCATCAAGCTCTTTTATAAGTGGAGCGATGATTTTCTCTTTAAAAGTGCTTTTGTACTCCTTTACAAGGTATTTGTATAAAATAGCCCCGAATGTAAACGCAGCGAAGCAGAAAAAGAGAAATATATCTATTTGCCCATTGCTCTGTTTCAAAATAAGTAAGCCTATAAACGCAGCAATGCCAACATAAACAACACCGAGTTTGATGATTCTCTTTTTGACAGCTTCACGCTCAGATTCGAGCTCTTGCAAGACAGGGTAGAGCGTTTTGTAGTAAAAGTCTGTCAGTTCACTTATGCTTTTCATATTTAGGTGTTAAAAAGCTCTTTTACATTGACATTCTTTCGCTCACTCTCATCTATTTCAAATACTTTTTTCGGTCGGTAGTGCATCATATTTGCAAGAATGTTTGTCGGTATCTGTTCAAGCGCATTGTTGTAGTCGGTAACAGCTTGGTTGTAGGCACGGCGCGCTGCCGCTATTTGTGCTTCTACTTCATTGAGTGAGTGTTGCAGGTGCAGGACATTTTCATTTGCTTTAAGCTCAGGGTAGTTCTCAACAGCCACCATTATAGAGCCAAGTGCAGCACTCATCTTGGCATCAAGTGCCATTTTATGCTCATTTGAAATGTTTGGCTTATTTGCCTCAGCACGCAGTTTTGTGACTTCATTTAAAATGGACTTCTCATGCTCCATATATTTACTCACAGAAGCGACAAGGTTGGGGATGAGGTCATAACGCTTTTTGAGCTGTGTATCGACAGCAGCAAAGATGTTGTCCACTTGATTTTTCTTTGCAACAAGTGAGTTGTACATTAATATGATGAGAATTGCGATGACAATTAGAACAATCAACGGTGTTGACATGGAACACTCCTTAAAAATATTTGCTAATACCTACAAAAAACATAAGTTCATTGTTCACCGAACTTGTACTCCAAAGAGG
>JALUZQ010000192.1 GCA_027011725.1 Sulfurimonas sp.
CCACAACATGAGAAGTTTTGCGTAACAGATCCGTATCTTTTCCAAAAAGATTTACCTGTACCGTAGCATAGGTAGGAGGGCCTGAAGGCATCTCTACAAACTTAATACTTGTACCACTGTAAAGCTTTTCACATCTGCCTTGCACAATCGGTCTAAGTCTGTGAACCATTAAAAATGAAGGCTCTTCTCTCTCATGCTTGTCTGTAAGGTTTATCACCATCTCTGCTTGATTTTTTAATGCTTTGAACTCACTCCCTTTAACAAGACCGGCATAGTCAAGCGGAGCACCCTGTCCCACGAACATCTCCATATTTTTAATCTCTGGCTCTTCTTTAAGAATATCACTGACACACTCTAAGACATCTTTTGTTTGCTGTACTGTTGAATTTGTTGCGGTATCGACATAGATGCTAAAAGTATTTGCACTTTTTCCCGGAAGCATTTTTGCCCGTACTATCTTTGTAGGTATCATAGCAATGGCTATAATCAACGAAAAAAGCACTATCAGTCCGACCATTCTTTGCTTGCGTTTGGAACTTACTATTTTATAAATAAAATCTTTCATAATTAGTGACTTCCTTTTGCACGTTTAATGATTTTTTTTGCTAAGTATGGAGCAAAGACATAAGCAACAAAGAGTGAAACAGCTAGGGCTACAGGAACATTAAGTGGTATGGGAAGCATAAATTGTCCCATCATCCCTCCAACAAAAGCCATAGGGATCATTGTCAGCATAATAGCGATGGTGGCAATATTTGTCGAAGGTCCTATCTCATCTGTTGCTTCTATGATAATCTGGTCAAAATCCTGCTCTGCTGTCTCTTTTAAGTGCATTCGCCTATGAATGTTTTCAATGACAATAATGGCATCATCGACAATGAGTCCCAAAGAGAGTAAAAAGGCAAAGAGTGTGATTCTGTTGACTGTCTGATCCGTCATAAACGCAATAAAAAGCGTGGCAGCAAGTATCATCGGAACAGCAATGGTTACAACCAAAGACTCCCTCCACCCAAGTGCTGGGATGAGAATGAGAGATATGATCGCAATGGTGAGGACAAGATGGTGTACAAGTTCATTTACTGCTTCATTTGCTCTATGTCCGTAGTTTCTCGTAACAATGTATCCCAGTCCCATTTTATCAAGCGTTTCATCATACTCTTTGAGCATATCAAGTGTTTTTTCAGCCAAAGTAACGGCATTACTTCCTTTGAGCTTTGAGACAGTCAAGGTCACTTGATCTTTCGTTTTACTAAAAGGTTCCCCATCAGCCTTATATGATATGAGCGCCTCTTTATAGTTTTGAATATCATAGTAGTACTCTACTTGTGCAATATTCTTCAAATAGACCAAAGAACCCCTGTATTTTGCAATAACAAGACCTTCTAGATCATCTATGGAGCTAATGGCATTTTTTACACCAAACACAACCAGCTTTTTCTTTTTTGTTGGCAGATCGATCTCTGGAGCATTTTTCGCTATGGCCTGAATGGACTGGACTACCTGTCCTATAGAGATATGATAAGCAGAGAGTTTATCAAGATCAAGTAAAACATTAAACTGAGGGCGCTTTGCACCTTTGAGAGTTGTTTTTGATATATCCTGAATAGCATTGATATCTTGCTGTATCTCTTTTATTTTTTTGTAAAGTTTTATATGGTCTATTCCTAACTCTTTTTTCTTGTAAAACGCAATAGTAACAATAGGGACATCAATATCAATATCAAAAGGCTTGACGATCGGATTCATTGCTCCACCGGGAAGAGCATCCATATTTTGCATAACCTTATCATAGAGTTTTAGGTTTGAGCTTTCTCTATCCTCCCCTATTTTGTACTGAATATTAAGCATACCCACATTGTGCATGGCAGTCGAGTAGACATCTTTTATCCCTTTTATTTCACTTATACGCCGTTCAAGGGGTTTTAAGATGGCATTATCTATTTCATCAGGGGAAGCTCCCGGCATCGGTACTATTATGGAACCGCCACTTACTGCGATTTGAGGGTCTTCCTCTCTTGGCATGATTTCAAGTGATACATAGCCAAGTACCAAAATGGAAATTGCCAAAATGGGTGTCAAAGGATTTTTCAAAAATAGTTTTGAAAGGTAACCTGCAATATTTTTTATTTTTACATCCCTCATATGCTCCACTCCCTTTCCTCTTATATATAAGTTCATTTTATATGAAAATCTATAAATTTACATATAATTCTTTTTCTTATCTGAATATATCTATAATTATTTACTATAATACACAAATAACAGGAAAATAATAAAAATTAATAGACATATAACATACTTCTTGTATGAATGTTGCTATGCTTAGTGAGATACTTAAAAGTTCAAAGGAGATATCTATGAAAAAAATAGTTCTTATTTTACTATTGCTTGGCACTTTTGTGTTTGGCTTGAATGCAAAAAACATTGACGCTTCTATGCTTATAAAAAAAGAGAACCTCGTCTATGAAAAAAATTCAGATGAACCATTTACAGGCAATGCCTACTATTTTTTTAAAAATGGCAAAACAAAGAAAATAGTTCCCTACTATCAGGGGAAAATTGACGGGCGTCTTACTGAATGGAGAGCTGATAGAAGTGTCAAGACTATTGCTTACTTTAGAAAGGGAAAACAAGATGGTGAATACATCGCAAAATACGCGAATGGAAAAAAAGCAATAGTCGCCTACTTTCACAATGGAAAACAAGATGGTGAAGTCGCAACATGGTACAAAAATGGACGTAAAAAATCATCTGCTTATTATAAAAATGATATTCAAGACGGTGAAGCAAAAACCTGGTACTCAAATGGGCAGTTAAAGACTTCTGCATACTACAAAAATGGCAAAAGAGATGGAATTTACAAAATGTGGGATAAAAATGGAAAACTTGTCAAAAAAGAGCTCTACTCTCAAGGGGTAGCACTCAACTAATCTTTTCCTAGTGCAGCACTATCAAATAGCCCTCAGCAGTTTTTTTGATAGTGTACCTATATGTTCCATCAAGTGTAATAACTACTCTGTAGTAGCCTTTATGTGTACCGACAACAATCTTTTTAAATACATTTGCAGCCTTTGCCTTTTTCACATAACTTCGAAGATCTGTCTCTCTTTGAAAATCACATACAATACGATGTGGTTTCACAAGTAAAAATGAACGTAGCAATTTATCTTTTGTTTGAATCTTCATCATTTTAGCATTTGTATAAAAAGTGATGAAACCTAAAGAAGCAAACTTTGTAAACTGCACATTTTTTTTAGACTTCTTTGGCTGCGTTTGTGCTTCATTACATGAGAGGTCATAATTTTGTGAAATAAAAATTGGCAAATGCCAATCTACACTATTTTGTAGCTCAATACTCTTTTTTGCAACTGAGCCGTCTAGATTTTTGTATGTTACCGTTACACTCTGTATTTCGCGTGCAGTTGAGGGGAGTGTCAGTGTCGCTCGTTTGAGCATAGGCGCTTTTTTAAGCTGTTGTCCTGAGAGAGGTATGTCTAGTTCCGAATCTATTGGAAAAAAAGGATTTTCTCGTGCAAAGAGAGAAAGAGAAAAGAGTAACAAACAAATTTTAATCATATTTAAAAGCCTATTTTTTATTGTGCAGAAATCTCTTTGAGTTCAAAATACTCTCGTTGTAACTCGGCATTTTCACTTTTTAGATGCTTGATCTCTCCATGCAAATAATTTTCATAATCCTCAAGACCTAGAAGTACTTCCACAGAATTCGTTCCATAAAGCAATACCCCAAGATAGATACCAAACGCAACAATAAGGAAAAAGAGGAAAAAGAACTTCCCCCACGATAAGCCTAGATACTTCTGAGTTATCCCCTCAGATGTATCTATCTCCTCATACAGCTCATCTTTTTGCATCTTCTGCCTTAGTTAAAAAGTGTAGACCCTAAATATTCACTATATACAGTCTCATTTTCTATCTCTAAGAGACGGTTGTATTTTGCGATTCTTTCACTACGTGCAGTGGAACCTGTTTTAATCTGACCACAGTTCAGTGCTACTGCGAAGTCTGCAATAAATGCATCTTCACTCTCACCAGAACGGTGACTCATCACACAAGTATAACCATTTCTCTGTGCTAAACGTACTGTAAGCATAGTCTCACTCACTGAACCGATTTGGTTTGGTTTGATAAGAATAGAGTTTGCAATTCCTTTGTTGATACCTTCGTTTAAAATATTTACGTTCGTTACAAAGAGATCATCGCCAACGAGTTGGATTTTACATGCTAATTTCTCAGTGAGTACTTTCCAACCGTCCCAGTCATCTTCACTCAAACCATCTTCAATAGAAACAATAGGATACTTATCAACAAGCTCTGCATAATACTCAACAAGCTCTGCACTTGTAACAGTACGGTTTTCACTCTCAAGTCTGTAACCACCATCAACAACAAGCTCACTAGATGCTACATCGAGTGCAATTGCAACTTCTTTACCCGGAACATATCCAGCAGCTTCAATAGCCTCCATAATCACCTGAATAGGCTCTTCATTCGAGCTTAAGTTTGGAGCAAATCCACCCTCATCTCCAAGTGCTGTAGAGTGCCCTTTTGCTTTTAAAATCGCTTTTAAGTGGTGGTACACTTCTGCAGAAGCTCTTAAAGACTCTTTAAAATCTTCAAAGCCGACAGGCATAATCATATACTCTTGAAAGTCAACGCTGTTATCTGCATGACTTCCACCATTGATGATGTTAAGCATAGGTGTTGGCATAACCATTGCGTTTGCCCCACCTAAATAACGATAGAGTGGAATCTCTAAACTCTTCGCTGCAACACGTGCAACAGCCATAGATACACCAAGCACTGCGTTTGCACCAAGATTACCATAGTTATCAGTACCATCAAGTTCTTTCATAGTTGCATCAATAACTGCTTGATTAAAAGGGCTCATACCAATAAGTACATCAGAGATTTTGCTATTTACATTCTCTACTGCTAATTGAACACCTTTACCCATATAACGATCGTCACCGTCACGAAGCTCCAATGCTTCTCTTTTACCGGTACTAGCACCTGAAGGGACTATTGCACTTGCAGTTGTTCCATCACTGAGTCTTACTGTTGCTTTTACCGTCGGGTTACCACGAGAGTCCATTACCTCTATTGCACTTACATCATCTATAAACATATATTATTTCCTCTTTGATTATTTTATTTCAGTATCAAAGACTAGACATCAGCCTCTGATATTTCTGAAGTATCCATGGTCATAAGAGAGCTCATTCCCATTGCTACTTTTATTTTTTCCTCGATCTCGGCTGCGAGTTCCGGCTCATCTTTGAACTTCGCCTTCACATTTTCACGGCCTTGCCCGAGTTTAGTCTCACCATAAGAGAACCAAGCGCCACTTTTGTCAACAATATCCAACTTGACACCGTAGTCAACAAGTTCACCCTCTTTGGAGATTCCTTCTCCGAACATTATATCAAATTCTGCCTGACGAAATGGAGGGGCTACCTTATTTTTTATAACTTTTGCTTTTACTCTGTTACCGATTTGGCTCTCACCCTGCTTCAAAGAGGCAATACGACGTACATCAATACGCACTGATGCATAAAATTTTAATGCGTTACCACCTGTTGTAGTCTCAGGAGAACCATAGCCCATCATTCCGATTTTCATACGAATTTGGTTTATAAAAATAACCGTACAGTTCATTTTACTCAAAACACCCGTGAGTTTACGAAGCGCTTTAGACATCAAACGAGCTTGAACACCAACCTGCTGGTCATTCATCTCACCCTCAAGTTCTACTTTAGGTGTAAGTGCTGCAACTGAGTCAACAACGATAAGATCTACAGCACCACTGCGCGCAATCGTCTCAACAATGTCGAGTGCCTGCTCACCGTAGTCAGGCTGAGAGACTAAAAGGTTATCAATATCAACCCCCAAGTTCTTTGCATAGACAACATCAAGGGCATGTTCTGCATCAATAAATGCACACACTCCACCATTCTTTTGGCACTCTGCAGTGATTTGCAGCGCTAAAGTTGTCTTACCAGAACTCTCCGGACCATAAATCTCTACCACACGACCTTGAGGGACACCGCCAATACCAAGCGCCAAATCAAGTCCAAGAGAACCAGTACTTATTGACTGAATTGGTACTATATCTTTATCTCCAAGGCGCATCAATGCACCTTTACCAAAGGCCTTGTCTATCTGCTTCATTGCCAGATCTAATGATTTTTGTTTATTTGCATCCATTGTGGACTCTCTTATTCTGAAATTTGGACTAATTGTAGAGTAAAAAATTCAATCAGTTAAAAAATATGTCAATTTGCCATATTTAAAATCAGACTTTTTTACACTAATGAAAAATCAAAGAAATTTTACCTAAATAAGATTAAAATGACTCAATATCAACAAACTTCTTTTTATCTATATTTTGCTAAAATAAAAGTATGAAAAAAACACTTATAGCCCACTCACCAGACGCTGACGATATCTTTATGTACTATGCCATCAAATTTGGCTGGATAAACATGGAGGGTGTTACTTTTGACAATATTGCAAAGGACATCCAAACACTTAATGAAGATGCATTAAAAGGTGTGTATGACATTGTTGCCATCAGTTTTGCACTCTATCCTCACATAAAAGAGGAGTATGCACCACTTCGTACGGCTGTCAGTTTTGGAGAAGGGTATGGGCCTAAGCTCATTAAACGCAAAGGAGTCAAGCTCAAACGCAACTTCAAGGTAGCCCTGAGTGGAAAACACACTACAAACGCAATGCTTTTTCGCATCGCCTACCCTGATGCACGCATTACTTATATGAACTTTTTAGAGATAGAACAAGCTGTGATAGACGGCAAAGTAGATGCCGGTGTCCTCATTCATGAAAGTATTTTGACCTATGCCGATGAGCTTGAGGTTGAACGTGAGATGTGGGATATTTGGCAAGAACTCGCAGGGGATGAACTACCTCTTCCACTTGGGGGTATGGCTATAAGACGCTCGCTTCCACTCAATAAAGCGATAGAGTATGAAAAAACACTTACAAAGGCGGTACAGGTCGCACGTGATCATAAAGAGAGACTCTCGAAAATGCTTTTAGAGAGAGACTTGGTACGCATAGATGCACCTACACTTGACAAGTACCTCGAACTCTATGCAAATGATGACTCAATTACACTCAGCCCACTTCAATACAAAGCTATAGACAAACTTTTTGAGCTTGGTTATAAACACGGCTTC
>JALUZQ010000193.1 GCA_027011725.1 Sulfurimonas sp.
AAATGCTCTCAAGCAACTCGGGTTTTATAACAAATCGCTTCAAGAGTTACAAAATTTGCAAAATACGCTCTCTGTGATGAAAGTACTGCAAAAGAATTTTGATACATATATATATTTGCAAAAACGTGAAGCACTGCAAGAGAAACGTGATGCAATTTTAAATAAAATATCTTTTAGTATTAAAGCAGACGCAGGGGCAAAAAGGTTTGTCTCTGCTGTGGAGTCAGGTCTTAGCAAAGAGAAGTTTCGCATAAAAAAAAGTGTGGATAAGTACCATTTTACAGTTATTATAAGCGCAAAAATCAAAAGAGCACAAGCGTATGGATTTAACATAGCAAGAGCAGAGCTCTCTTTTACGACAAAAGATAGTGATGGACAGATCATTGCAACAAATGTACTCCATCTTGATGGACAATCATCACAAGGGTATGCAATAGCTCTGCAAGATGTTACAAAAAAACTCAATGCAAAGATAGAAAAAGAGGGAATCTTTAAAATTTTAAACTTAAATATTTATTAACTGTTTACTTCTAAGCAATATACTTACATTATATATATCAAATAAATATAATTCATGAGGTAAGTATAGAATGATTAATAAAATACAAACAGTAAAAAAAGAGGTAGCAAAAGTAGTTGTCGGACAAGAGAAGATGGTGGACTCTCTTCTTATCGCACTTTTATGTGAGGGGCATATTCTCATTGAGGGTGTTCCGGGACTTGCAAAGACAACTACCGTCAACGCACTCTCAAAAGCACTTGGGCTTAATTTCAAACGTGCACAGTTCACTCCTGACCTGCTCCCTTCAGATATTTTAGGGGCTGAGATCTATGACCCGCAGACAAACCAGTTTAAAATCAAAAAAGGTCCTATCTTTACAAATCTGCTCCTTGCTGATGAGATCAACCGTGCGCCGGCAAAAGTACAGTCAGCTTTGCTTGAGGTAATGCAAGAAAAGCAAGTGACCATTGGTGACACGACATTTCGCATAGATCCTCCGTTTTTTGTAATGGCGACACAAAATCCGGTAGAACAAGAGGGAGTCTATCAACTTCCTGAAGCGCAGCTTGACCGTTTTATGCTCAAGTTGGTGGTAGGGTATAACACAAAAGAGGAAGAGCTAGAGATTGCCCGCCGCATATCAAGCGGTAAGTTTGAAGAGATAAACGCAGTACTAAACGCAGCAGAGCTTGAGGGCTTAAAAGAGGCAGTAAAAAATATACATGTCGATGCAGAGGTCGAGGAGTATATGATAGAACTCGTAAACGCAACAAGACACCCTGAAGAGTACGGACTCGATGAAGTCAAAGAGTACATCCAGTTCGGTGCTTCTCCTCGTGTGAGTATCGATATGTTCAAAGCGGTAAAAGCGATGGCATTTATGCGTGGGAAAGATTTTGTAACGCCTGTAGATGTTGCATACATCGTCAAAGAGTTGATGCGTCACCGTATAGTACTAACATACGAAGCAGAAGCTGAGGGAATAACGACAGATACTATCATTCAAAAAGTGATTGAAACAGTAGCGATTCCCTAAAGGTTGCGAAGTTGAGCAAATTACAAAAAATTCTTGTTCGAGCTCGTAGGCAGGTCTTTAGTGAGATGGTGGGAAACAATCCCTCCATCTTTCAAGGAGAGGGCTATGACTTCATAGAACTTCGAGAGTATATGCCCGGAGATGACATCCGCCATATCGACTGGAACATAACAGCAAAGCTGAAAAAGCCTTACATTAAGATATTTCGCGAAGAGCGTGAGCTCAATGTCGTTGTCGCTTCTATGCTAAACGGAAGTGTTTACTTCGGTTCTAAAAAATTTAAGCAAGATGTTATCGCAGAAGTGAATGCACTGCTGAGCTTCTCTACCATTAAAAACGGTGACCTTTTAAGTTCATATATCTTTGCCGAGGGGATGATGAGTCATCTCAAGCCAAGTAAAAAGCTCTCAAGCGTGCATAAAGGTGTTGAAGAGATTTTA